>NZ_JBYCLB010000613.1:0-3945 GCF_057473705.1 Mycobacterium sp. TH-M15
GGTTTCTTCCGGGACGTCGCAGATGGCAGAGTAGGTGAACACGTGGGATCCTTTGCTGCGGAGCGGGTTTCTTCGTCGAAACCGATCCTTGAGCAAGGACCCCACGCCCCGACCTCACGACACGTCGGAAACTCTAGTCGCGCCAACCCCACACGCCCCAAGTGAGAAAACCTCATTGACGAGTGGGTGGAGTGCTCCGCTGCGCAGTAGTGAGCGGATTCGGTAGTGGGTGAGGTTGTGGAAGCCGAGGGCGTTGCGGCGCAGGGCTACTAGCCTCGATTTTTCGTGCGGCTTGATGGTCGGGGTGTGCAACCAGCCATGGCGTTCCGGTGTGGCACCCGCAGCCCAAGCTCGCGCCCTGGCGTGAGCACGAGCCGACTGGATGCCGGGCAGATGAGCGGCATCGATGCGTTCATCGACCAACCGCCACAGCGTGGTCGTCGAAGCCGACCGGCTAGGACGAGCGGCGCAGGGCGAAGTTGTCCGGGTTCTTCGGCGAGTAGGTCACCGGCAGCAGGTCCCCGATCGCCGGGGCTGCCCCGGACTCGACGGCGATCTGCTGGTAGACCTCGTGCTCGTCCACCGTCGGGCCGTGCAGCAACCCGACGATGGTCACGTACTGCGGCCCTTCGCCATCCGGCCGCGGGCTGACCCCGGTGACCAGCAGCGTGCCCTGTTCGGAGCCGGGCCCGGGCCGGGGATGGAAGATCCACGGAACGGCCGCCACGGCGAGCGCACCGACCAGCAGCAACAGCACCAAGCCGTTCGACATGAGGTAATGGTAGGACCGCGGCAACAGCCCCGGAGCAAAGCAGAGTGAGGAGCGTCGTCGATGGCCGATACCCCCAATGCCGATCTGACGCTGGCGCTTGCGCTGGCCGATCGCGCCGACGCGGTGACCCTGGCCCGGTTCGGCGCATTGGACCTGCGGGTCGACACCAAGCCGGACCTCACCCCGGTCACCGACGCCGACCAGGCGGTGGAGACCGCGCTGCGCGACGCGCTGGCCGCCGAACGCCCCGACGACGACATCCTCGGCGAGGAGTTCGGCGGGACGACGACGTTCACCGGCCGGGAATGGATCATCGACCCGATCGACGGCACCAAGAACTTCGTCCGCGGCGTCCCGGTCTGGGCCACTCTGATCGCGCTGCTGCAGGACGGCGTGCCGACCCTCGGCGTAGTCAGCGCCCCGGCGCTGGACCGGCGCTGGTGGGCGACCGCCGGGTCGGGCGCCTTCGGCTCGGTCGCCGGCGCGCCGGCGCAACGGCTCTCGGTCTCCTCGGTGGCCGATCTGGGATCGGCCAGCCTGTCGTTCGCCGGCTTCTCCGGCTGGGCGGCCCGCGGCCTGCACGACCAGTTCGTCGAGCTGGCCGGCGCCGTCTGGCGGGTGCGCTCCTACGGCGACTTCTGGCAGCACTGCCTGGTCGCCGAGGGCGCGGTGGACGTCGCGATCGAGCCGGCGGTCTCGCCGTGGGACCTAGCCGCCCTCGACATCCTGGTGCGGGAGGCCGGCGGGGCCTTCACCGGCCTGGACGGCTCCCCCGGGCCGCACGGCGGGAGTGCGGTGGCCAGCAACGGGCTGCTGCATGACCAGGTGCTGAGCCGCCTGCAGGATCGATGAGACGTCGGTTACACCGCCTAGACCTTACTCAAAAGTAAGGTACTGTACCTTACCACGGAGTAAGGTAGAGCTATCGTTACTCCGCCGACTTCCCCATCGAGTAAGGCTCCCCAGATGACCGATACCGCCACTTCCCGCAACGGCTCGAAGACTCCCGCCGGGCGAGCCGGCCAGCCAACCGCCGGCGCGCCCGGCAACCGCCGGCGCACCCCGACCGAACTCGGCCTTTCGCTGGTCACGCCGCTGGTCAGCCGGGACTTCCTGGACCGCCTCCACCTGCGCGACGTGCTCAACCGCGGGCTGAACTTCGGTGTCAGGACGGCGTTCTCCGCCGCGGGCGCCTCCACCCGGCAGTTCAAGAAGGTTCAGGGCTTGGGCAAGCCGCCGACCCGGCTCAGCGCCAACGGCGCAAAGCGCACTGACTACTTCGACCTCACCCCCGATGACGAGCAGCAGATGATCGTCGACACCGTCGACGAGTTTGCCGCCGAGGTGCTGCGGCCGGCGGCCCATGACGCCGACGACGCCGCCGACTACCCGAAGGAGCTGATCGGCAAGGCGGCCGAGCTGGGCGTCACCGCAATCAACATCCCGGAGGACTTCGACGGCATCGCCGCACACCGCTCGGCGGTCACCAACGTGCTGGTGGCCGAGGCACTGGCCTACGGCGACATGGGGCTGGCGCTGCCGATCCTGGCGCCCGGCGGGGTGGCCGCCGCCCTGACCCACTGGGGCAGCGCCGACCAGCAGGCCAGCTACCTGCCGGAGTTCGCCGGGGAGAGCGTGCCGCAGGCGTGCGTGGCGATCGCCGAGCCGCACCCGTTGTTCGATCCGACCAGCCTGAAGACCACCGCGGTGCGCACCCCCAGCGGCTACCGGCTGGACGGGGTGAAGTCACTGGTCCCGGCGGCCGCCGCCGCCGAGCTGTTCATCGTCGCGGCCCAACTGAACGGCAAGCCGGCGCTGTTCATCGTCGAGTCGTCGACCGCCGGCCTGAGCGTCCAGGCCGACCCGAGTATGGGTGTGCGGGCCGCCGCACTGGGCCAGGTCCGGCTGGACAAGGTGTCGGTTCCGCTCAGCGCCCGGCTCGGCGAGGACGATCGCAGCGACGCCGACCACGCGGCGGACTACTCCGAGGCGATCGCGCTGTCCCGGCTGGGCTGGGCGGCGCTGGCGGTCGGCACCAGCCACGCGATGCTCGACTACGTGATGCCCTACATCAAGGAACGCGAGGCGTTCGGCGAGCCGGTCGCCCACCGCCAGTCGGTGGCGTTCATGTGCGCCAACATGGCGATCGAGTTCGACGGCCTGCGGTTGATCACCTGGCGCGGGGCGGCCCGCGCCGAGCAGGGTCTGCCGTTCATCCGGGAAGCCGCGCTGGCGAAGCGGTTCGCCACCGACAAGGGCATGCAGATCGGCCTGGACGGCGTGCAGCTGCTCGGCGGACACGGATACACCAAGGAGCACCCGGTCGAGCGCTGGTACCGCGACCTGCGCGCGGTCGGCGTCGCCGAGGGCGTCGTGGTCATCTGACCAGCCATCTGATCACCCATACGAACCGAAAGACCTGACATGGCAATCAATCTGGAACTGCCCAAGAAACTGCAGACCGTCACCGAGATGACGCACGCCGGCGCCGCCGAGATGCTGCGCCCGATCTCCCGCAAGTACGACCTGCTGGAGCGTGAGCACGCCTACCCGGTGGAGCTGGACACCCTGGTCACCCTCTTCGAGGGGATCTCGGACGCCAAGACCTACGCGTTCGCCGGCGCCGAGGCGTTCCGCGACACCGAAGGCAAGCAGGACAACCGCAACGGCGCCAACATGGCCGCGCTGATGCAGGTGCTGGAGATGAGCTGGGGCGACGTCGCGCTGATGCTCTCGGTGCCCTACCAGGGCCTGGGCAACGCCGCCATCTCCGGGGTGGCCACCGACGAGCAGCTGCAGCGCCTGGGCAAGGTGTGGGCGGCGATGGCGATCACCGAGCCGAGCTTCGGCTCCGACTCGGCCGCGGTGTCGACCACGGCGAAGCTGGACGGCGACGAGTACGTGATCAACGGCGAGAAGATCTTCGTCACCGCCGGCTCGCGGTGCACCCACATCGTGGTCTGGGCGACCCTGGACAAGTCGAAGGGCCGGGCGGCGATCAAGTCGTTCATCGTGCCGCGGGAACACCCCGGCGTGACCGTCGAGCGGCTGGAGCGCAAGCTCGGCATCAAGGCCTCCGACACCGCGGTGATCCGGTTCGACAACGCCCGGATCCCGAAGGGAAACCTGCTCGGCAACCCGGAGATCGAGGTCGGCAAGGGTTTTGCCGGGGT
>NZ_JBYCLB010000614.1:0-8059 GCF_057473705.1 Mycobacterium sp. TH-M15
GGCCCAGCAGCGCACCCAGGCGGCCATCCGGGAGTTGGGGCGAGTGGAATCCAGCCCGGATCCGGTGGCGACGATGCTGGATTTCCTGTGGGAGGCCCACCAGGGACCGCTGTTCGTCGCGACGATGGAGCTCTGGGTGGCCGCCCGGATCGACCGGGTGCTGGCGGCGCACATCGAACGGGTGGAGCCGGTCGTCAACGGCACCCTGATCGCGGCGATCGCCCAGTTGCTTCCCGAGCATCCGGCGCAGAAGGAGATCCGCAACTTCATCTACACCGCGATGGATGCGCTGCGCGGCATCCTGGTCGCCAACTTCGTCGACGACGATCCACAGCGCGCCCGGCGCCGCTGGGATCGGGCGTGCGCGAACCTTCGCCAGATCGCCTCGGAGACCCTGCCGACGGCCGCGTTGCGCGGCGCCGCCCAGCCGGGTTAGGCGGGCCTGCGCGGCCGCGGTGACCGCGACGTAGTCCGATCCGCGGGTCCGGGCAGGACGATCGGGAAATCGGTGAAGCCGGCGCGCCCGGTGTCCATGGCGGAGAACCCGGCGCCGATGACGACGATCCCGTGGGCGACCGCGGTGTCCGGCTCGCTCCTTGAGGTGACGGCGTGCTGACAGCGCCGGCAGCGCAACCTTGTTGATTACATGCAGGTGTGCATGTATGTTTCAGGGCGGAAGGGAGTTCCATGACGAACAAGACGGCCAACAAGGTGTATGTGATCGGCGTCGGCATGACGAAGTTCGAGAAGCCGGGGCGCCGTACCAACGACGACGGCAGCGCGTGGGACTACCCGGACATGGCCCGGGAGTCCGGGACCAAGGCGCTGGCCGACGCCGGTGTCGACTACCGCGAGGTGCAGCAGGGCTACGTCGGCTACGTCTACGGCGAGTCCACCTCCGGGCAGCGGGCGCTCTACGAACTGGGCCTGACCGGCATCCCGATCGTCAACGTCAACAACAACTGCTCGACCGGGTCCACCGCGCTGTACCTGGCCGCCCAGGCCATCCGCGGCGGGCTGGCCGACTGCACCATCGCGCTGGGCTTCGAGAAGATGAAGCCGGGCTCGCTGGCGGCCTCCTACGACGACCGCGCCCAGCCGATGGAGAGGCACATCCTGGCGCTGGCCGAGATATCGGAGGTGCTGTTCCCGCCGGCGCCGTGGATGTTCGGCGCGGCCGGCCGCGAGCACATGAAGCAATATGGAAGCACTGCTGAGCACTTTGCAAAAATCGGCCACAAGAACCACAAGCATTCGGTGAACAACCCCTACGCGCAGTTCCAGGAGGAGTACTCGCTGGAGGACATCCTGGCGTCGCGGATGATCTACGACCCGCTGACCAAACTGCAGTGCTCGCCGACCAGCGACGGCTCCGGCGCGGCGATCTTGGCCAGTGAGGGCTTCGTCGACTCCCACGGCCTGGCCGGCCAGGCCGTCGAGATCGTCGGGCAGGCGATGACCACCGACTTCGCCTCCACCTTCGACGGCACCTGCAAGAGCCTGATCGGCTACGACATGAACGTCCAAGCCGCCCAACGGGTCTACCGCCAGTCCGGACTGGGCCCGGAGGACTTCCAGGTGATCGAGCTGCACGACTGCTTCTCGGCCAACGAGCTGCTGCTCTACGAGGCGCTGGGGCTCTGCGGCGAGGGCGAGGCACCCAAGCTGATCGACAACGGTGACACCGGCTACGGCGGACGCTGGGTGGTCAACCCGTCCGGCGGGCTGATCTCCAAGGGCCATCCGCTGGGCGCGACCGGGCTGGCGCAGTGCTCCGAGCTCACCTGGCAGCTGCGCGGCACCGCCGACAAACGCCAGGTCGACGGCGTCACCGCCGCCCTGCAGCACAACATCGGCCTCGGCGGTGCCGCCGTGGTCACCGCATACCAGCGCGCCGAGCGCTGAGACCCAACGATCTAAGGAGCGAACACCCATGGGCCATATCGAAGCCAGCAAGAAACTCAACGCCAGCCCGGACGCGCTGTGGGCGATCGTCGCCGACCCGCAGACCTGGGGCGACTGGTTCACCATCCACGAGAGGTGGATGGAGGAGCCGCCGTCCGCGCTGACCGAGGGCACCAAGCTGGTGGCCAAGATCGTCATGCTCGGCATGGCCAACAAGATCGAGTGGAAGGTCGAGAAAGTCGAGGCGCCGCACACCTTCGCGCTCTCCGGCACCGGGATGGCCGGGGTGAAGTGCCTGTTCGAGTTCACCCTCGCCCCGTCCGGTGACGGCTCCGACTTCGGCGTCGCCGGCGACTTCGAAGGCGCGCTTATCAAGGGCGCGCTGGCCAAGGCCGTGGAGAAGGACGGTGCCAAGCAGCTCGACAAGACCCTCGAGCAGCTCGAGGCCCTGGCATCGGCGACCGTATGACGGACGAACTGGCCTTCGACGACGGCGGGCTGAACGTCTGGTCGGACGAGGAGGGCTTCGAGGTCACCGCCGACCGGATCGTCGAGTACGCCAAGGCGACCAACGATCCGATCGCCGCACATCTGGCCGGTGACGTCGAGCCGCCGGTCTTCGCGTTCGTGCCGGTCTTCCATGCGTTGCTCACCCCGGCCGTCGACGTGATGCCGGTGGAGCTGATCCCGCGGATCGTGCACGGCGAGCAGGACTTCCACTTCCACCGGCCGATCCGCCCCGGCGACAAGCTGGTCTCCCGGGCCAAGATGACCGGCTACCAGGGTCTAGAGAAGGGCACCCGGGCGGCGATGCTGGTGGAGTGCCGCGCCGAGGACGGGGAGTTGGTCAACGAGCAGTACGTCACCTGCTTCGTGCGGGGTTTCGACGCCGGCAAGGCGATCGGCGAGCTGAGCCCGGGCCACAAGTTCGACGACGCGATGCGGTCGCAGGCGCCGATCGCCAAGGTGGTCCAGCACATCGACGCCGACCAGACCTTCCGCTACTCCCCGGCGTCGGGCGACCCGATGCCGATCCACTTGGACGAGGAGGTCGCCCGCTCCGCCGGGCTGCCGGGCATCATCGCGCACGGCCTGTGCACCATGGCGTTCACCTCCTGGGCGGTGCTCACCGAGGTCGGCGGTTCGGATGTCCGCCGGCTCAAGCGGTTCGCGGTGCGGTTCTCCAAGATGGTGCTGCCCGGCGACGACCTGGAGACCCGGATCTGGGCCAACGGATCGGCAGAGGGCCTGAGCAGCTACGCGTTCGAGACGGCGCGGACAGGTACGGACGAGTTCGCCATTACCGACGGTTTGGCCGTGATTGCAGAGGAGATCTGATGGGTGCACTAGCGGGACGCGTCGCGATCATCACCGGCGCCGGTCGCGGCATCGGTCGTGAGCACGCGCTGTTGTTCGCCGCCGAGGGCGCCAGCCTCGTCGTCAACGACCTGGGCGGCAGCAACGCGGGGGAGGGTGCCGATGCCGGACCGGCCCACCAGGTGGTCGACGAGATCACCGCCGCGGGCGGCCGGGCGGTGGCCAACAGCGACGACATCGCCGACTGGGCCGGCGCCAAAGCCGTTGTGCAGCAGGCGAGCGACGAATTCGGTCGGCTGGACGTGCTGGTGAACAACGCCGGCATCCTGCGCGACGCGTTCATCCCCGGCATGGAGGAATCGCAGTGGGACGCGGTGATCAACGTCCACCTCAAGGGCCACTTCGCGATGCTGCACCACGCCGCGGCGTACTGGAAGGCGCAGTCCAAGGCCGGCGACCAGCCCAACGCCGCGGTGATCAACACAGCCTCGGCCTCCGGGGTGACGCTGCCCAACGCCGGGCAGGCCAACTACGGGGCGGCCAAGGCCGGGATCGCCGCGTTGACGCTGGTGGCCGCCGAGGAGTTGGAGCGCTACGGCGTGCGGGTCAACGCGATCGCGCCGATCGCGCGTACCCGGCTCACCCTGGCCACGCCCGGCATGGGCGCGCTGATGGCCGAACCGGACGACGGCGAGCTCGACCTGTTCAGCCCGGCCAACATCTCGCCGCTGGTCGCCTACCTGGCGACCGAGAAGTGCGGAGTCACCGGCACCGTCTACGCGGTGCAGGGCGGAGCGATCTCGAAGCTGGCCGGCTGGCACGACACGGACACCATCGAGACCGGCGGGCTGTGGCAGATCGACGACATCGCGGCGCGGCTGCCGTGAACGGGAAGGCACAACCATGATCGAATGGTCCGACACCGATGTGATCATGCGCGACACCATGCGCGGGTTCATCGACAAGGAGATCCGCCCCCAGCTGGACCAGCTGGAGAGCGGTGAGATCTCCCCGTTTCCCGTCGCGCGCAAGCTGTTCAGTGAGTTCGGCTTGGACGTGATGGCCGCCGAAGCGGTCAAGGCGATGCTGGAGAAGCAGCGCGCGAAAGAGGAAGCGATCGCCGCCGGCGGGCCGAAGCCGGAGAAGCGCGGATCCGGCGGGCTGGGCGAGCTCGGCGGCCAGCTCTCGATGGCCGCGGTGATGGTCTCCGAGCTCTCCGGGGTCAGCATCGGGCTGCTCTCCACCGTCGGCGTCAGCCTCGGCCTGGGTGCGGCCACCATCGCCGGCCGCGGCACGCTGGCGCAGAAGGAGCGCTGGCTGCCGGAGCTGATGACGCTGGAGAAGTTCGCGGCCTGGGCGATCACCGAACCCGACTCGGGCTCGGATGCGTTCGGCGGCATGAAGACCTACGTACGCCGTGACGGCGAGGATTACATCCTCAACGGGCAGAAGACGTTCATCACCAACGGCCCGTACGCCGACGTGCTGGTCGTCTACGCCAAACTCGACGACGGCGCGGTGGCCGACAAGCGTCGCCGGCCGGTGCTGACCTTCGTCCTCGACGCGGGCATGCCGGGGCTGACCCAGGGCAAGCCGTTCAAGAAGATGGGCATGATGTCCTCGCCCACCGGCGAGCTGTTCTTCGACAACGTTCGGCTCACTCCGGACCGGCTGCTCGGTGAGACCGAACAGCACACCGGCGGCGACGGTCGGGAGAGTGCGCGGTCCAACTTCGTCGCCGAACGGGTCGGGGTCGCGCTGATGGCGCTGGGCATCATCAACGAGTGCCAGCGTCTCTGCATCGACTACGCCAAGACCCGCACGCTGTGGGGACAGAACATCGGCCAGTTCCAGCTGATCCAGCTGAAGCTGGCAAAGATGGAGGTCGCCCGGATCAACGTGCAGAACATGGTGTTCCAGACCATCGAGAAGCTGAAGGCAGGCAAGCTGCCGTCGCTGGCCGAGGCGTCGGCGATAAAGCTGTACTCCTCGGAGACCGCCACCGACGTCGCGATGGACGCGGTGCAGCTGTTCGGCGGCAACGGCTACATGGCCGAGTACCGGGTAGAGCAACTGGCCCGCGACGCGAAATCGCTGATGATCTACGCCGGCAGCAACGAAGTCCAGGTCACTCATATCGCCAGGGGCCTGCTGGCGGAATGATCGAGAAGCCCCGGGTGTCAACGCGTTCTGGCCTGATCGCGATGGCTGACCGGTTGACCGACAGTCGGATCACGCGGCTGATCCTCACCACAACGATGCACGTGGTGTTGTCGAGCCGTTGGCTTCTAGCCCGAGTGCGCCCGGTCGCCGACTGGGCGGTTGCCCGTACTAGTCCGGTGGTTTCCGGCGTTCAGATCGTTCCGGTCGCCGCGCCGGTGCCGGGGGAGTGGGTTCGAGCGCCCGGGGTCGAGTCCTCGGCCGGTGTGATCCTGATCCTGCACGGCAGCGGTTACCTGATCTGTTCGGCGCGCACGCACCGCGGTTTCGCGTCGCAGCTGTCCCAGCTGGCGGGTATGCCCGCCCTCGTGATCGATTATCGACTGGCCCCCGAACATCCCTTCCCCGCCGCTGAGGACGATGCGATGGTGGCGTATCGATGGCTACTCGCCCAGGGGCATGACCCCGGCAAGGTGGTGGTCGCTGGCGACTCGGCCGGTGGGCACCTCGCGGTTGCCTTGGCACTGCGGGCGCGCCGCGAGGGGTTGCCTGCTCCGGCGGCGCTCGCCTTATTCGGCCCGCTGATCGATCCCGCCTACCGGGCGCCGATGCGTGACCCGCGGATTCGCCGGCAGCCCTTTGATCCGCGCGCGGCCGCCCGTGGCATCGCCCTGTACGTGGCGGACCATGACGTCGACGACCCCCGGCTGTGCTTGTTGAACGCCGATCTGTCTGGTCTCCCGCCAATCCAACTGCACTTCGGCACAAGAGAGGTCATGCGTTCTGACGCGGAGGAGTTCGCCACGCGGGTCGTCGCCGCGGGCGGCCGCTGCGACGAGAAGGTGTGGCGGGGTCTGATGCACGGCTATTGGATCTGGCCTCGTCACGACGGGGGGCACGCCAGCTTGAGGACTGCCGGTGCGTTTCTTCGGGCCGCCATCGACGAGCGCGGAACCGCATCATGACGGTGCCCATCGGCAATCACGTCGAAAGGACGGGGTAGGTGCACGGGTTGCAGCAGCGGGTGGACCGGTTGCGCGCGCTGCGGGTGCTGGCCCGACGCGGCATGGTGGAGCCGCTGCGGCCGGACCGCGCGGTGCGCGCGCTCCTGGCGATCCGTCGCTACGGGGCGTTCGGCGGGTTGCTGGCCCACGCCGCCGCCCGCTACGGCACCGCACCCGCGGTCACCGACGACCGCGGAACGCTGAGCTTCGCCGAACTGGAAGCCGCCTCGACTGCCTTGGCGCGTGGGCTGGCGGCGCGCGGTGTCGGCCAGGATTCGGTGCTCGCGCTGCTGTATCGCAACCATCGCGGAATCCTGCTGGCGCTGAGCGCCGCCAACAAGATCGGCGCCCGGGCGGTGCTGCTGAACGCCGGCTTCGCCGGACCCCAGCTTGCCGACGTCTGCAGACGCGAGCAAGTCGCCGCGGTGCTCGCCGACGAGGAGTTCACCGAGCTGCTCGGCGAGCTGCCGGCGTCGCTGCCGCGGTTGAACGTCGATGAGCTGTCCCGCGGACAGGACAGCGGTCCGCTACCGGTGCCGGCTAGCCCGGGAGGCATGGTGCTGCTCACCAGCGGAACCACCGGAACCCCGAAAGGCGCGCCGCGCAACAAGATCGACCCGCTGCAGTCCGCGCAGCTGCTGGACCGGATCCCCTGGCCGGCCGAGAGCACCTACGTCGGCGCAGCCCCACTGTTCCACGCAACTGGCCTGGCGACTTGCGCGTTGGGCCTGGCGCTGGGCAACCACGTCGTGCTGACCCGCAGGTTCGACCCCGAGGCAACCCTGCGAGCCATCGGCGAGCACCGGGCGAGCGTGCTGATCGTGGTGCCGACCATGTTGCATCGCATCCTGGATCTGGGACCGGCGGTGCTGGACCGCTACGACACGTCTGCACTGCAGGTCGTGTTCGCCGCGGGCTCGGCGCTCTCCCCGGAGCTGTGCCGACGCACCGCGGCGGCGTTCGGCGACGTGCTGTACAACCTGTACGGCTCCACCGAGGTCGCCGCCGCCGCCATCGCGATACCCGCCGAGCTGCGCGCCGCGCCCGGCACCGTCGGCCGGCCACCGCTCGGTTGCCGACTTGCCTGCTACGACGCTGAACGCCGCCGGATCACCGAACCCGGCCGGACCGGAACGCTGTTCGTCGCCAGCGGCCTGTCGTTCGGCGGCTACACCGACGGCAACAACAAAGAGATCGTCGACGGGCTGCTCTGCACCGGGGACACCGGCCACTTCGACGAATCCGGGCTGTGGTTCGTCGACGGCCGCGACGACGAGATGATCGTCTCCGGCGGGGAGAACGTCTTCCCGCTCGAAGTGGAGAACCTACTCGACGGGCACCCCGGCGTCATCGAGGCGGCGGTGATCGGCGTCGACGACGCCGAGTTCGGGAAACGGCTGTGCGCGTTCGTGGTCCCCGAGCCGTCGGCGGCGCTGGACGCCGACACCGTCCGGGCGTTCGTGCGATCGAACCTGGCCCGGCACAAGGTGCCGCGCGACGTGGTCTTCGTCGACGAGCTGCCGCGCAACGCCACCGGGAAGCTGCTGAAGAACACGCTTGCAGAAAGCACAGAAAGCAGGGCTAAGGCCATGGCGAAGGCAATTTATTTACCGGGCAAGGTTATTGCGATCACCGGCGGTGCCCGTGGCATCGGCCGGGCCACCGGCGAGGCG
>NZ_JBYCLB010000615.1:0-1923 GCF_057473705.1 Mycobacterium sp. TH-M15
CCGGCCGGTACCGGGATCAACCGGTACCGCAACATCCAGGTACAGCCGACGGAAGAGGCGCGCGCAGCGGCCTATACGATCCCGTCCTACGAGGACCAGTACTACAGTCCGGACTTCGGTCAGGCGACCGGCGCCGCGGTGCCGCTGGACGACTACGGCTACTCCGACTACCGGTAGCGCTTAGCGCGCGAGCAGACGCAAAGACCCCCGATTCGGACCGAATTCGGGGGTCTTTGCGTCTGCTCAGCAGGGGGGTGTTGTCCACAGGCCCGACTTTCGCGGCCGGCGCGGTCGCGCGAGGATCCGGTGTGTGTCCGTCGAGCAGATCCTCACCGCGGGCCGCGGCGTGGCCACTCGGCAACAGCTGCTCGCGGTGATGAGCCGCAAGGCGCTGGAATACCGGGTGCGGACCGGCAGGCTGATCCGGGTCTGCCGTGGTGTCTACGCCCGTGCCGATGTCGACGTCTTGGGCGCGTTGGCTGGACTCGACCTGATGGCCGGCCGGCCGCTGATCGCCTGCCTGGGCACCGCTGCTGCACTGTACGGCTTCGACACCGAAGAGACCTCTCGCATCCACGTTCTCGACCCCGGCGTTCGGATGCGGCCGACCGCCGGCTTGATGGTGCACCAGCGCGTCGGGGCGCCGATCCGCCGCGTCCGGGGCCGCCTGGTGACGACGCCCGCCTGGACGGCGATCGAGCTGGCTCGCACGTTGCGCCGGCCGCGCTCGCTGGCCACACTCGACGCAGCGCTGAACTCCGGCATCTGCACCCCGGCGGAGGTGCGCGCGGCGGCCCGTGCGCAGCGGGGACGGCGTGGAATCGTCATGGTGCGCGAGTTGCTGCGCCACGCCGACGGCCGAGCCGAATCGCCGATGGAGAGCGAGGCGCGGCTGGTGTTCATCGACCACCAGCTGCCCACCGCGGAGTTGCAGTACGACATCCGGGACCGGCGCGGCAAGCTGTGGCGGGTGGACTTCGCGTGGCCGGGCGCAAAGGTCGTCGCCGAATACGACAGCATCGAATGGCATGTCGGCCGGGACGCCCTGCTGCACGACCGACTGAAGATCGCACGGCTGCAGGAATGCGGCTGGCTGGTCATCCCGATGACGGTTGACGATGTTCGGGGCGATCCGGACGGCTTGGTGGCTCGAATCGGTGCGCACCTGTCGCAGCCTCGGATAGCGGGATGAGCTGTCGAGCAGACGTGAAAACCCCCAATTGCGCATGGAACTGGGGGTCTTAGCGTCTGCTCGCGGAGGGATACAGTGGAGCCGTGCTGATCGGTTCGCATGTGCGCGCACAGGATCCGCTGGCCGCCGCCGCGGCCGACGACGCCGATCTGGTGCAGATCTTCGTCGGCAATCCGCAGAGCTGGAAGCCGCCGGTACCCCGCAAGGATGCGGCGGCGCTGCGCGCGGCGGCGCTGCCGATCTACGTACACGCCCCGTACCTGGTCAACGTCGCCTCGCCGAACAACCGGGTGCGCATCCCGTCGCGCACCATGCTGCAGCAGACCTGCGACGCGGCCGCCCACATCGGGGCGGCTGCGGTGATCGTGCACGGCGGACACGTCACCGCCGACGACGACGACCCGGCGGCCGGGTTCGCCCGCTGGCGCAAAGCCCTCGACCGGCTGGAGACCGACGTGCCGGTCTATCTGGAGAACACCGCGGGCGGCAACCATGCGATGGCGCGCCGCTTCGAGACCATCGCCCGGCTGTGGGATCACATCGGCGACACCGGTATCGGCTTCTGCCTGGACACCTGCCACACCTGGGCGGCCGGCGAGCCGCTGCTCGACGCCGTCGAGCGGATCACCGCGATCACCGGCCGGATCGACCTGGTGCACTGCAACGATTCCAAGGACGCCGCCGGGTCCGGCCGGGACCGGCACGCCAACTTCGGTACCGGGCAGATCGAC
>NZ_JBYCLB010000616.1:0-2062 GCF_057473705.1 Mycobacterium sp. TH-M15
CTGCCCGCTGTTCGGCGGTGGGCGGCGCCGGGGCGCCGGCGTCATCCGGCGGCGCCGGCGCCCGCCACTCGGCCACCGGCTCCAACTCGCCGTCGAGGGCCTGCTGCCGGCAGGCCTGCCGCTGGATCTTGCCGCTGGACGTGGTGGGGATGGTCATCGTCTCGACCAACAGCACGGCGTGTGGTTCGACGCCGTGGCGTTCGCAGACCGCGTCGCGCACGATGTCGAGAACGCCGGGCAGGTCGGCGACGCCGGCCCGGTCGCGGTCCAGCTCCTGCACCACGACAAGCTGTTCGGTGCCACCGAACTCGGCGGAGAACGCCGCGCCCCGGCCGGCGAGCAGCGCCGGATGGGCGTCTTGCACGGTGATCTCGATGTCGTTGGGGTAGTACTTGCTGCCGCGGATGACGATCAGGTCCTTGCACCGCCCGGTGATGAACAGTTCGCCGTCGCGCAGGAACCCCAGGTCCCCGGTGCGCAGGAACGGGCCCTCCCCGGTCTCGGCCAGCATCGCCGAGAACGCCTGCTCGGTCTCCTTGGGCCGCCCGAGGTAGCCCTGGGCGACGCTGGGCCCGGCGACCCAGATCTCGCCGACCTCGTCCGGTCCGCACTCGCGGTGGGTCTCCGGGTCGACGACGGCGACCCGCTGGCGGCCACGGACCCGGCCGCAGCCGACGAACCCGACACCGCGCTGATCCTTCGGCGTGGTCTCGACGACCCGGTCCTCGCCGAGCGCGGCCCGGTCCAGGTGCAGCACCACGGGTGCCGGCGCGTCGGACCCGCCGGAGACCAGCAGGGTGGCCTCGGCCAGCCCGTACACCGGCATGAACGCGGCCGCCGAGAAACCGGCCTTGCCGAAGGCCCGGCTGAACCGCTGAAGGGTCGCCGGACGCACCGGCTCAGCGCCGTTCATGGCCGTGGCCAGGTTGGACAGGTCGAGGCTGGCGCGCTGCTTGGCGGTGGTGTCCGCGACGCACTTGTCGTAGGCGAAGTTCGGCGCGACGGTGTAGGTGGCGCGATACCGGGACAGCGCCTGCAGCCAGCGCATCGGGCGGGTGATGAACGCGGTCGGCGACATCAGCACGGTGGTGCAGCCGATGTGCACCGGGTTGAGGATCCCTCCGATCAGACCCATGTCGTGGTGCTGTGGCAGCCAGAACAGCGCGATATCGCGGTCGTCACCGCCCCACGCCTGCCGGATCGCCTCCAGGTTGTGCAGCAGGTTGCCGTGGGTGACCACGGTGCCCTTCGGCGCCTTGGTCGACCCGGAGGTGTACTGCACCAGCGCCGGGGAGTCGGCGTCGATGTCGGGCGCGACCCAGGCGTCGGCCTGCGCCTCGGCTGGGTCGGTGTCGCACCACTGCAGGGCCCGGCCGGCCAGCTCGTCGACCGCGGTGCCGACTTTGGCCCGGGTATCGGCTGCGGCGACGACGAAGTCGGCCTGCGCGTCGGGAACCACCATCGACAGGCGGGGCAGCCGTCCGTGCACCGGCACGGCGACCGCGCCGGCGTAGACGCAGCCGAAGAAGCCGACGACGTTGTCCAGGCCCGGACGGCAGACGAGCAGCACGCGCCGGCCGGACGCGCCCTGCCGTTGCAGCGCGGCTGCGACCGCGCGCGCCCGCGAGTCGAGTTCGCGGTAGGTCAGCCGGTCGTGTTCTTCGGCACCGTCCGGTGCGAAGCGGAACGCGACCTTGTCGCCGTAGCGCTCGGCCTGCCGCCGCAGCAGGCCCACCAGGGTGTGCGCAGCCGGCGCGGCCGGACGCGACCCATCCTCAGCATCGTCCGCCGGAGGTGTCGACCGGTCACATGGTGTTTTCACAGGTTGTGGCCGAGTCTCGGAGCTGGGATTTTCACCATCCAGTCCCGCCGCTGCGACTGTCCCGCGGCCACGTCCTGGGTTCCGATCCCGCCCCCGAGTGTGGTGCCGTGCATCGACGCCATGACGTCGACCGCGTTGCGGTACGCGGCGTAGCGCTGCTGAAGCTCGGTGTTCAGATTGGCGACGTCGATGTAGCCGAAGTCGACCTGCAACACCATCTCGTCGACTCGGAGGCGGTGC
>NZ_JBYCLB010000617.1:0-1800 GCF_057473705.1 Mycobacterium sp. TH-M15
ACTGCTGTCGGTGCATATGAGACTGCGTTTGCGGCCTCTGTGCCGCCGCCGGTGATCGCCGAGAATCGTGCCCGGCTGGCAGCCCTGGTTGCCACGAACGTGCTGGGGCAGAACACGGCCGCGATCGCGGCCACCGAAGCTGCCTATGCCGAGATGTGGGCTCAGGACGCCACCGCGATGTACCGCTATGCCGGCGACTCCGCTGCTGCGGCCGCTCTCAATCCGCTCAGCGAGCCTCCGGCCACCACTACCGCGGGCGGACCAGCCGGCCAGGCCGCTGCGACCGCCCATGCGACCGCGACGGCGGCCGCCAGCGCCCCCACCACTTTGGCGCAACAGCTCTCCAACGTCCTGCAAGCGCTGGGGCTCAACATCATGAATCCCGGATCGGGACCGTCCACCCCGGGACGGGGCGGGCTTTTGAATCTGCTATCGGGATCTTCCGACGCGACCCCGTTCTCCAATTTCATGAACTCCACGCTGGTCAATTCCGCGATCGCCGGCGCGCCCTACAGCCCGGCGTTCATCAGCCAAAACGTGGGGGAAATGACCGCCCTGATGACCATCCTCGGCCGAACGCTGGCACCGACTGCGGCGGTCTCCGGTCTGAGCTCCGCAGCGTCCCCGCTGGGCAGTGTTGCCTCGGCCTCGCCCGGCCTAGGCGGGCTGGGCACCCTGGCCGGATCGACCTCCGCCGCCGAGGGCGGCATCACCGCGAGCGTCGGCAAAGCCAGCCTGGTCCGATCGCTGTCGGTGCCGCACAACTGGACCGCGGTGGCCGCCCCTGCGGAAGCCATCACCACGCCGGCAACGGCGCTGCCGGCTGCGGCCCCCACCGCCAGCCCGGTCATCACCGCAGGCATACCGAGCGCGGCGGCGTCCAGCGCATCGCGCATGGTCGATAAAACCGAAGATGAGGACGAAGAGGCCCGGGTCTACGGATTCCCCACCAAAGCCCTCCGCCGTACGCCAGCAGGGGGATAAGCGAGTGGATCGACAGATTAGGTATCCGCCTCACTGGCCCGTGACGGCACTACGTGCCACTCCCCAGCAGCCGGCCTAGGATCAGGTGGTGCGCGTCGGGCTGTTGCTGCTTCGGCTGGTGGACGTGCTGCCCATGCCGAGCCTGCGCACCCAGCGGGCGTTCGGCGCCGCTGTCGTGGTGACCCAGGGGTTCATCGCGGTCACCGGCGCGATCGTCCGCGTCACCGCATCCGGGCTGGGCTGCCCGACGTGGCCGCAGTGCTTCCCCGGCAGCTATGTTCCGGTCGCGGTCGCCGAGGTGCCCCGGGTGCATCAGGCCATCGAGTTCGGCAACCGGATGGTCACCGTCGCAGTGGTGATCGCCGCGGTGCTGGCGGTGTTGGCCGTCACCCGGGCCCGGCGGCGGTCCGAGGTGCTGGTCTATGCCTGGCTGATGCCCGCGGGCACGGTGGTGCAGGCCGTGATCGGCGGCATCACCGTGCGCACCGGGCTGGCTTGGTGGACGGTCGCCGTCCACCTGTTGCTGTCGATGCTGATGGTGTGGCTGGCGGTGCTGCTCTACGTCAAGATCGGCGAACCCGATATTGCCGGGGACGGGGTGAGGCGCCGCCAGGTGCCCGCACCGCTGCGCTGGCTGACACTGCTCACTGCGGTGACGTTGTCGGCGGTGCTGGTCACCGGAACCCTGGTCACCGCCGCCGGACCGCACGCCGGCGACAAAAGTGCCGACCGGACGGTGCCGCGACTCAAAGCCGAGGTCGTGGTGTTGGTACACCTGCATGAGTCGCTGCTGATCGGTTTCCTCGGGCTGCTGGT
>NZ_JBYCLB010000618.1:0-3320 GCF_057473705.1 Mycobacterium sp. TH-M15
CGTAGCCGCAGTCGCAGAGCGCGCCGAAGACGTCGTGCCGGGCCCCACTGGCCCGCCCGGCCCGCCGGGCTGCGCCGGTCACCGCGGTCCGCACCGCGCCGGCTGCGTTGTCGGCGGCCATCGCGGAGACCAGCAGATCGGCCAGCAGGCCGTAGTTGCGCGGCGGCACGGTCACCGACAGCTCGTTGCGGGTGCGCGCATACCGCTTGGCCGGTCGGCCGGCACCGGGGCCGGATCGACCCGCCGGACGGGCGTAGCTGACCACCAGGATGCCCGCGTCCGCCAGCTTGTCCAGGTGGTAGGCGGCCAGGGTCCGGCTGATGCCGACGGTCGCCGCGGCGTCGTCGCGGGCCACCGGGTCGTCGCGGGATGAAACGTACTGGTAGAGCCGCCAGCGCACCGGATCGTCCAGACTGCTCAAGCCGGTCAGCGGGTCCAGGCCGTCTCCGTGTTCATGGCCCATGCCTTCAATGTAACACCAAAAAACTTGGCGAATAGACGCTACAATCCATTCTAAATATAAGATATGTTATCGATACGGAGGTCGAGATGACGGCGGACTTACGATTGCTGGACCGATCAGTCCCGGATCTGGACGCCGCCGCGGCTGCCGCCGCGGCGTTCCTGGACGCGCTGGGTATCGGCACGGCCAGCGAGCAGATGCGGGACACCCCGGCACGGATGGCCCGGGCATACGCGGAGCTGTTCACCCCGGAGCCGTTCGAGGCCACCACGTTCCCGAACGACGAGGGCTACGACGAGCTGGTGCTGGTCCGGGACATCCCGCTGCGGTCGGTCTGCGAGCACCACCTGCTGCCGTTCACCGGGACGGCCTGCGTCGGCTATCTGCCGGGAGACCGAATTCTGGGGCTGTCCAAGCTGGCTCGGGTGGTCGAGTACTTCGCGGCCCGGCCGCAGGTGCAGGAGCGGTTGACCAGACAGGTGGCCGACTGGCTCACCGACCATCTCAAGCCGCGCGCGGTCGGCGTGGTGATCCGCGCCGAGCACACCTGCATGACGCTGCGCGGCGTGCACGCCACCGGCTCGACGACCGTCACCTCCACCCTGCTGGGAACGCTGCGCAGCGACGTCCGCTCCCGCCAGGAGTTCTTCTCGCACACCGGAATCGGCGGCTGCCGGTAGCCCCCCGGGCCGGTCAGATTCGGCGGATGACGGTGACCACCTTGCCGAGTATCTGCGCGTCGTTGCCCGGAATCGGGTCGAACGCGGGGTTGTGCGGCATCAGCCAGACCTGACCGCCGGTGCGCTTGAACGTCTTGACGGTGGCCTCGCCGTCGATCATCGCGGCGACGATGTCGCCGTTGTCGGCGACGTTCTGCTGACGCACCACCACCCAGTCGCCGTCGCAGATCGCTGCGTCGACCATCGACTCGCCGACGACCTTGAGCAGGAACAGGGTGCCCTCACCGACCAGCTCGCGGGGGAGCGGGAAGACGTCCTCGACGGCCTCCTCGGCCAGGATCGGTCCGCCGGCCGCGATCCGGCCCAGCACCGGCACGAACGTGGGTTCGGGCAGCGCGTCGGACCCGGCGACGTCCGTGATCGGGCTGACCGTCCCGTCGTCCAGCCCCCGGACGTCGACCGCCCGTGGCCGGTTCGGGTCCCGGCGCAGGTAGCCCTTGCGTTCCAGGGTGCGCAGCTGATGGGCGACCGACGACGTCGAGGTCAGCCCGACCGCATCGCCGATCTCCCGGATGCTCGGCGGGTAGCCCCGGCTGGTCACCGAGGCGCGGATGACGTCGAGGATGGTGCGTTGCCGCGCCGTGAGCGCGGACTCCGGTGCCCGGTTGTGGTTGCCGGCGGCCGGCGTGGGTGTGCTCTCGCTCATGGCGCCGAATGTTAGCCGCCCGCCAGCCGATAATCAAACATGTGTTCGAGCGTGTCGCGGTCGGACCGGCCGGCCGGGCCCGCTCCCGAAGGTCGGTTGTCGGTGTCCGGGTCTACAGTTCCGGCAAAAGTTCGATCAGATGTTCGGTAATCGAACAGATGTGCGGTATGCTTTCGAACATCAGGGCGAACATCGTAGGCAGTGCCGAACCACGGAGGAACGCACATGATGACACTCATCGACCCGATCTCACCCGGCACGCCGGCCGGCCGTGGCCATGGCCATGGTCGGGCCCATTTTCGGGCGCCGGTGCCTCGCCGCGCCGCCGGCGTGTCGCGCGGCGTGCCGCCCCGGATCCGGCCGCCCGGTCAGCGTCCCGCCGGGTCGCCGGTGCGTTACCGGGGAACCGGGGTGCTGATGTCGCAGACGTCGCACCGGCCGCGCCCGATCACCCCGGCGAACACCGTGGTGCTGGCGCTGGTCGCCGCCGCGATCACGCTCTGGCTGGGGCTGATGGCCAACCTCGGAGCCACGGTGGCCCGCACCGGTGCCGTGGTGCCGGAGAAACTGGGGGTGGTGCAGGTGCACGTCGGCGAGAGCCTGCAGCATCTGGCGGCCCGGGTGGCGCCCGATGCGCCGAACGGCCAGGTGGTCGCCCGGATCCGCGACCTCAACCAGCTGGATTCGGCGGCGCTGGACGCCGGAGAGACGCTGATCGCGCCGATCGGCTGACGGCAGGTACCCGGCTCCAGCCTTGCCTGACCCGGCACCCACGCAGGTACGCTCGCACTTGTCCAAGTTGTCCGAGCTGTCTGAGGTGTCCGGTTTTCGGCACGGCGAAGGAGTGGCTGTGCACTGCCCGTTCTGCCGCCATCCCGACTCGCGGGTGGTCGACTCGCGCGAGACCGATGAAGGCCAGGCCATCCGCCGACGCCGGTCGTGCCCGGAGTGCGGTCGGCGGTTCAGCACCGTGGAGACCGCGGTGCTGGCGGTCGTCAAGCGCAGCGGCATCACCGAGCCGTTCAGTCGGGAGAAGGTGATCAGCGGGGTCCGCCGGGCCTGCCAGGGCCGCCGGGTCGACGACGATGCGTTGAACCTGCTGGCCCAGCGGGTGGAGGACACCGTGCGCGCCGCCGGGTCGCCGGAGGTGGCCAGCCACGAGGTGGGGCTGGCGATCCTGGGGCCGCTGCGCGATCTCGACGAGGTGGCCTATCTGCGGTTCGCCTCGGTGTATCGGTCGTTCACCTCCGCCGACGATTTCGAGCGGGAGATCGAGGTGCTGCGGGCGCACCGGCAGCTGTCCGCCCCCGGCTGAGCTGGCCGGCGGTCGTCCGGCCACCTGCGGCCCGGTCAGCTGAGGTCGCCGCCAGGAGAATCCTTGCGGGCCTGCTGGGCGAGGAACCGCTCGAACTCGGCGCCGAGTTCGTCGGCGCTGGGCAGCTCCTCCTCGCGGGCCCGCAGCGCCCGGTTC
>NZ_JBYCLB010000619.1:0-8986 GCF_057473705.1 Mycobacterium sp. TH-M15
GGCGCCGGGATGGTGACGCAGCAGCCCGACGGACCCGGCCGCGGCGGCCAGCACGACGGCGGTGACGGCCAGAGCGGCCCACCGTGACCGCCACCAGCGCCGCCGCGGCAACCGGCCGGGGTGAGCACCGCTGAAATACCCGCTCGGGTAGCTGATCGGCCCGGCTCCCGGGCGATCACCGACCACCGTCGGCGCCACCGGCGCCTCGTGCAGCGCCGCCGCGGCCGCCGCAGCCAACTGCTGCGCGCTGCGGTAACGCTGCTCGGGGCCCTTGGCCATCGCATGGGCGATCACCGCGTTCAACCCGGCCGGCAGCGTCGGCACCGTGTCGGTCACCCGCGGCGGTGGCGCCGACAAATGCGCGGCCATCATCGCCGGGGCGCTACCCGACCCGGCAAACGGGGTGGCCCCGGTGAGCAACTGATACAGCGAACAGCCCAACGAGTAGATATCGGCGCGACCATCAACCGGGCCGCCGAACGTCTCCGGGGCACCATAGGCGATGCTGCCGATCACCACGCCGGTCGCGGTCAACCCGCCGTCATCAAGAGCACGGGCAATCCCGAAATCGGCCAACAACACCCGGTCACCGACCGCGGCAAGCAGAAAATTCGCCGGCTTCACATCACGGTGCACCACCCCGCGGCTGTGCGCATAATCCAGCGCCTTGGCGACCTCACCGACGATGTAGACCGCCCGCCCGGGCGTCATCCGACCCGACCTGAGCTCACTGGCGGCATCACTGCCGGCCACGTACTGCATCGCGATCCACAACTGACCCGCATCGGTGCCACCCCGGCTGTGCACCGCAACGATGTTGGGATGCTCCAACGTCGCCGCCAGATCGGCCTCCTTGATGAACCGCGCCCGAAACGCCTCATCCTGGGAGAGCTCCGCCGAGAGCACCTTCAACGCGACACTGCGCGGCAACACCGGATCGGCAGCCAGATACACCGTGCCCATCCCACCGGACCCCAACACCTTCTCGATGCGATACCCGGCAACAACCGACCCTGGACTCAACGCCACCAAAAACCCTCCACCACCCACCAGCAGACACGCAGGCGAACACAGCAGAACATACGCGCTGCGCCGGCTAGCTCGGTCGCGAAAGGGGTGTGCGAGCCGGATGAGCCGCGACATCGGTGACACCTGCCGGACTGCCCGATGAGCCGCGTCATCGGTGACAGGTGTGATTCGTGTCAAAGCCCGGCCGGTCGACGCCGACAATTACTGGCCCAACCAGCAGATCACCCCGGCCGTCGGCCGGGGTGATCTGTAACTCATGACGCGACTCACGACACGGTGGGCGAAGGGGGACTTGAACCCCCACGTCCCGAAGGACACTGGCACCTGAAGCCAGCGCGTCTGCCATTCCGCCACTCGCCCGGGCAACCGCTGGAGCCTACCACGGTTGGGAACCCGCTCCGAATCGGCGCGGCAGCGCTCGCGGCGGCCGCCGTGGTGCTCGCCCGCCGGCCCGATCGTCAGCTCTGAGCTGACCGAATGCGCTCTGCGGGGAGAAGCAAACGCGCGAAACTGGTGCGGTGCAATACCATAGTTCGGGGCTGATTGCACCGCTGCGCACCAGCGGGGCGAGCCACCGAAACGGAAGGCCGGTGACGGCAGGTGAGGCAGGGGCAGCATGGGCGGCCAGCGCGGGCTGGTTCGGCGCATCGAGCGCAGACTCGAGGCCGCCGTCAACGATGCCTCGGCACGGCTGTTCGGCGGCGAGATCGTCCCGGAGGAATTGACGGCGGCGCTGCGTCGAGAGGCGGCCGCCGGGATACGCAGGCTGGGCGGCAATCGCCTTTTGGCTCCGAACGAATATGTCATTACCCTCGGTGCGCACGACTACGAGAATGTTGCCGCGGACCCGGGTCTCGCTGCGGTAACTTTCGCCAGAATTTTGACCGCATATATAGGGGAACAAGGGTGGGAAACGTATGGTGATGTGGTTGTTCGGTTCCGTCAGTCGCCAACCCTGCACACTGGGCAGGTGCGTGCGCACGGTGCCGTCAACCCCGATGCCAGCCACCGCCCGGCAGCCGGGGACTCGACCCCGCCACAATCAGAGCACCCGTTTGACGCAGAGTCAGGAGTACCAGCGATGACCGACAACCTCAGCTACCACGGCGGACAGGGGCAGGGCTGGCCGGGCGACGACCAGTACGACGAGCGCTACGGCCGCCATCAGGACGATGCCCGCGGCGGCCAGGAGCCCGGCCCCTACCCGCCGGAATCCGGTACGCGTCCTCCGGAGCAGGGTGGCTACCCCGACCAGGCACCCGGCGGCGGCTACCCGCCGCCCCGGCCGACGGAGCAGGGTGGTTACCCGGGGCAGGGACCGGCCGGCTACGGCCCGCCGGCGTATGAGCAGCGTCCGCCGGCCGGTTACGGCCCGCCACCGGGTCGGGATGCCGGTTATCCGCCGGCACCCGGCGGCTACGGTCCGCCCCCGGGCGGTCAGCCGGGCTACGGCGACTACGGGCAGCCGGAGCAGCGTCCGCCCTATCCCGAGCAGGGTGGCTACGACCCGCGCGGCGCGCAGTACGGCCAGCAGGACTACGGCCGCTACGGCGAAGCGCCGCCCGCCGGAGGTCCCGGCGGGGGTTACCCGCCGGCGCAACCGGGCGGGCCGAGCGGCTACGGCGAGGCCCCGACCGGGTATGGCGAACCGCAGGCCGGCTACGGCGAAGCCCCCGCCCAGGCCGGCTACGGCGAGGCCCCCGGCGGCTATGACTACAACCAATCGGCCGGCAGCGGCTACCAGGCGCCAGCCGGTGCGCCGGCCGGCTACGACTACGGCCCGTCGGCCGGCACCGGCTACGAGGCCCCGTCCGGCTACGGCGAACCGCAGGCCGGCTACGGCGAACATCAGGGCGGCTACGGCGAACCCCAGGGCGGCTACGACTACGGCCAGTCGGCCGGCGGCGGCTATGACGGCTACGGGCAGGGCGGTTACTCGGCCAGTTCGGTCACCCTCCAGCTGGATGACGGCAGCGGTCGCACCTACCAGTTGCACCAGGGCAGCAACGTGATCGGTCGGGGGCAGGACGCGCAGTTCCGGCTTCCGGACACCGGGGTATCCCGTCGTCATCTGGAGATCCGCTGGGACGGCCGGGTTGCGTTGCTCTCCGACCTCAACTCCACCAACGGCACCACGGTGAACAACGCGCCGGTGCAGGAGTGGCAGTTGGCCGACGGTGACGTGATCCGGGTCGGTCATTCCGAGATCGTCGTCCGCGTCCACTGATCCGGCTGAGGGCGGCCGCCTGCGGTCGTGCGCACCCGTGTCGATCACTGTCCAAGTATCGTGACCTTGCCGGTGTACTCGCGGTCACGAGGACGGCGTGATCCGGGCAAGGAGGAGGTCCGCGGGATGCAGGGACTGGTGCTGCAGCTGACGCGTGCCGGGTTCTTGACGTTGTTATGGCTGTTCATCTGGTCGGTTCTGCGCATCCTGCGCACCGACATCTACGCGCCGACGGGGGCGGTCATGGTGCGTCGCAACTTCTCACTCGGTGGTGCGTTGCTGCCGTCCCGGCAGCGGCGGACCGCCGCGCGCTACCTGCTGGTGACCGAGGGTCCGCTCACCGGCGCCCGGATCACCCTCGGGGAACAGTCGGTGGTGATCGGCCGGGCCGACGACTCCACCCTGGTGCTGACCGACGACTACGCTTCCACCCGGCACGCTAAGCTCTCACAGCGCGGGTCGGAATGGTATGTCGAAGACCTAGGATCGACCAACGGCACTTACCTTGACAGGGTGAAGGTGACGACGGCAGTGCGAGTTCCCATCGGAACGCCGGTCCGGATCGGCAAGACGGCGATCGAGCTACGCCGGTGAGTCTGCATCTGCGTTACGCGGCGCGCAGCGACATCGGCTTGGTGCGCGGAAACAACGAGGACTCGGTGTACGCCGGCGCCCGGCTACTGGCGCTGGCCGACGGGATGGGCGGGCACGCCGCCGGCGAGGTCGCCTCCCAGTTGGTGATCGCCGCCCTGGCGCCCCTCGACGACGACGAACCGGACGGCGACCTGCTCGGCAAGCTCAACTCGGCGATCCAGGAGGGAAACGCGGCGGTCGCCGCCTACGTCCAGAGCAAACCCGAACTCGAGGGCATGGGCACCACGCTGGATGCGATCCTATTCGCCGGCAACCGCCTCGGCTTGGCGCACATCGGCGACTCGCGTGGCTACCTGCTGCGCGGTGGTGAGCTCAGCCAGATCACCCGGGACGACACCTTCGTCCAGACCCTGGTCGACGAGGGCCGGATAACGCCGGAGGAGGCGCACAGCCACCCGCAGCGGTCGTTGATCATGCGCGCCCTCACCGGCCACGAGGTGGAGCCCACGCTGATCATGCGCGAGGTTCAGGTCGGCGACCGCTATCTGCTGTGTTCGGACGGTCTGTCCGATCCGGTCAGCGACGAGACCATCCACGAGGCGCTGCAGATCGCCGACGTCAACGAGAGCGCACTGCGGCTCATCGAGTTGGCGCTGCGCGGCGGCGGCCCGGACAATGTGACCGTCATCGTCGCCGATGTGGTCGACTCCGACTACGGGGAGAGCCAGACCCAGCCGATCCTGGCCGGTGCGGTGTCGGGTCACGACGACCGCCTCAGCCTGCCGAACAGCGCCGCGGCGCGGGCTTCGGCGCTCACTCCGCGCCGCGAGACCGGCCCACGGGTTCTGCCCCAGGTCGAGACGCTGACCCGCCCGCCGCACTCGCGGCGGCGGTTGCTCATCGCCGCGGTGCTGCTGACCTCGCTGATCGCGGCCGGCCTGCTGATCGGGTACGGGGTGATCCGCTCCAACTACTACGTCGCCGACCACGACGGCACCGTCGCGATCATGCGCGGCGTGCAGGGTTCGGTCCTGGGCATCCGGCTGCAGAAGCCCTACCAGCTGGCCTGCCTCGACGGACACGACGAAGTGGAGCAGATCAAGCCCGGGGAGTCCGCCGCGGAGCACGGCTGTCGGCCGCTGCAGCTCAGCGATCTGCAGCCGGCCGCCCGTCAGTCGGTCAGCAGCGCCGCTCTGCCCGGCGGCGGCTTCGACGCCGCCAGCGCCCAGCTGCGCAACCTGGTGCACGATTCGCTGTTGCCGGTGTGTCGAACAATCGCCCCGGCCACCCGGCAACCCGGGACTCCGGGCATACCGCCGCGCAGCGGACCGGCGGCGGCGCCGCAGTCGAAGTCCGCTTCGGCGCCCACCAGCACCGTGCCGCCGGCACCCGAACCCGGCGCCGAATGCCGAGGCCAGAAATGACGACGCAGCCGCAGGCGCCGGTCGCGTTGGCGCCGGCGCTGCCGGATCGACGCAACTCCGAACTGCTCCTGCTGTGTTTCGCCACCACGGTCACCGCGGTCGCCCTGCTGATCGTCGAGGAGGGCCAGGAGCAGGGCGCACGCTGGGATCTGGCCGGCTACGCGGCCGCGTTCCTGGCACTTTTCACGTTCGCCCACCTGGTCACCCGCCGCTACGCCCGGTACGCCGATCCGCTGCTGCTCCCGGTGGTGGCGCTGCTGAACGGCCTGGGTGTGGTGATGATCCACCGGATCGCCCTGGACGTGGACATCGGCGACCCCACCGACCGGCCCGGGGCCGCCTCGCAGCTGCTGTGGACGTTGATCGCGGTGGTGACCTTCGCGGTGGTGCTGGCCACGCTGAAGGACCACCGCCAACTCGCCGGCGTCGGCTACCTCAGTGGGCTGGTCGGCTTGGTGTTGCTGGCCGTCCCGGCGCTGCTGCCGGCGGGCTTCTCCGAGCAGAACGGCGCCAAGATCTGGCTCCGGCTGCACGACTCGCTCTCGATCCAACCCGCCGAGTTCTCCAAGATTCTGCTGTTGATCTTCTTCGCCGCGGTGCTGGTGGCCAAGCGTAACTTGTTCGTCAGCGCCGGCAAACACGTGCTGGGGATGAACCTGCCCCGGCCACGGGACCTGGCACCGCTGCTGGCCGCCTGGGTCATCTCGATCGGCGTGATGACCGTGGAGAAGGACCTGGGCACGTCGCTGCTGCTGTACGCATCGTTTCTGGTGGTCGTCTACATCGCCACCCGGCGGCTCAGCTGGATGGTGCTCGGGATGGCCTTGTTCGCCGCCGGCAGCGTGGCCGCGTACTTCCTCTTCGGGCACGTCCGGGTCCGGGTGCAGAACTGGCTGGACCCGTTCGCCGACCCGGAGGGCAGCGGCTACCAGATGGTGCAGTCGCTGTTCAGCTTCGCCACCGGGGGGGTTTTCGGCACCGGGCTGGGCAACGGTCAACCCGGCCATGTGCCCGCGGTGTCGACCGACTTCATCATCGCCGCCTTCGGTGAGGAGCTCGGGCTGGCCGGGCTGGCCGGCATCTTGATGCTGTACACCATCGTGATCATCCGCGGCATGCGCACCGCGATCGCCGTCCGGGACAGCTTCGGGAAGCTCTTGGCGGCCGGCCTGGCGGCCACCCTGGGCATCCAACTCTTCATTGTCGTGGGCGGGGTGACCAAGCTCATTCCGTTGACCGGCCTGACCACTCCGTGGCTCTCCTACGGCGGGTCGTCGCTGTTGGCCAACTACGTGCTGCTCGCGATCGTCATGCGGGTGTCGCACGCCGCTCGGCGGCCGCTGAGCACCCGGCCGAAGCGCACCTCGTCGATCGCCGACACGGGCACCGAGGTGATCGAGCGCGTATGAACACCTCGCTGCGCCGCACCGCGATGGTCTTGATGGCGCTGACCGTCCTGCTGCTGGTCAACGCCACGTTGACGCAGGTTTTCGCGTCCGACGGCCTGCGCGGCGACCCGCGTAACCAGCGGGTGCTGCTCGACGAGTATTCGCGCCAGCGCGGCCAGATCACCGCCGGTGGCCAGCTGCTGGCCTATTCGGTGCGCACCGACGACCGGATCGCCTACCAGCGCGTCTACACCAACCCCCCGGTGTACGCCCCGATCACCGGTTTCTACTCGCTGCGCTTCTCCAGCAGCGGGCTGGAGCGTGCCGAGGACGCGGTGCTCAACGGGTCCGACCCACGACTGTTCGGTCGGCGGCTCGCCGACTTCTTCACCGGCCGCGGGCCCCGCGGCGGCAACGTCGACACCACCGTCGATCCGCGGGTGCAGCAGGCCGGCTGGGAGGCGATGCAGCACGGGTGCGGCGGCCCGTGCCCGGGTGCGGTGGTGGCGCTGGAACCGGCCACCGGCAAGATTCTGGCATTGGTGTCGTCGCCGTCGTACGACCCCAACCAGCTGTCCTCGCACGATTCGGCGGAGCAGGGCCGGGCCTGGCAGGGTCTGCACGGCCCGGATTCGGCGCTGGTCAACCGCGCCATCAGCGAGACCTACCCACCCGGCTCGACGTTCAAGGTGATCACCACCGCGGCCGCGTTGGGGGCCGGGGCCCGCGAGACCGACCGGCTGACCGCAGCACCCCGGATCGCGCTGCCGGACAGCACACTCACCCTGGAGAATTTCGACGGCGCGACGTGCGGCGGCGGCACCGAACCGAGCGTCACGCTACGGGTGGCGTTCGCCCGGTCCTGTAACACCGCCTTCGTCCAGCTGGGCATCAGCACCGGGGTGACCGCGCTGCGCAACACCGCGCTGGCGTTCGGCGTGGACGTCGCACCGGAACCCATTCCACTGCAGGTGGCCGAGTCCACCATCGGGTCGATCGCCGACGCGGCCGCACTCGGGATGTCCAGCATCGGCCAGAAGGACGTCGCGGTGACGCCGCTGACGAACGCGATGATCGCTGCCACCATCGCCAACGGCGGGGTGACGATGCAGCCCTACCTGGTGGACAGCCTGGAAGGGCCGGACCTGGGCAACATCGCCCTCACCGCGCCGCGGGAACTGCGCCGCGCCGTCTCCGGGCAGGTCGCGGCGGAGCTGACCGAGCTGATGATCGACGCCGAGAAGGCGACCCGGCAGGACGGCGCCATCCCGGGCGTCGAGATCGCCTCCAAGACCGGCACCGCCGAACACGGCTCCGACCCGCGGAACACCCCACCGCACGCGTGGTACATCGCCTTCGCGCCCGCCCGCGCCCCAAAGGTGGCGGTGGCGGTCTTGGTAGAAGGCACCGCGAACGGCGGCTCGACGTCCGCGACGGGCGGAACACTGGCCGCGCCCATCGGCCGGGCGGTGATCGAGGCCGCCCTACGGGGGCGATCATGAGCCCGCAGGTGGGCGGGACGCTCTCCGGGCGCTACCGGTTGCAGCGACTGATCGCCACCGGCGGCATGGGCCAGGTGTGGGAGGCGGTGGACCAGCGGCTGGGCCGGCGGGTCGCGGTCAAAGTCCTCAAACCCGAGTTCTCCTCGGACACCGAGTTCATCGAGCGGTTCCGGGCCGAGGCGCGCAACACCGCGATGCTCAACCACCCGGGCATCGCCAGCGTGCACGACTACGGCGAGACCGATATCGACGGCGAGGGCCGCACCGCCTACCTGGTGATGGAGCTGGTCAACGGCGAGCCGCTCAACTCGGTGCTCAAACGCACCGGCCGGCTCTCGCTGCGGCACGCCCTGGACATGCTGGAGCAGACCGGGCGCGCCCTTCAGGTCGCGCACAGCGCCGGGTTGGTGCACCGCGACGTCAAGCCCGGCAACATCATGATCACCCCGACCGGCCAGGTGAAGATCACCGACTTCGGGATCGCCAAGGCCGTCGACGCGGCCCCGGTCACCCAGACCGGCATGGTGATGGGCACCGCGCAGTACATCGCCCCGGAGCAGGCGCTGGGCGAGGATGCCACCGCGGCCAGTGATGTGTACTCGCTCGGTGTGGTGGGCTACGAGGTGCTCGCCGGGCGGCGACCGTTCACCGGCGACGGCGCCCTCACGGTCGCGATGAAGCACATCAAGGAGCCGCCGCCGCCGCTGCCGGCGGAGCTGCCGCCGAACGTCCGCGAGTTGATCGAGACAACCCTGGCCAAGAGCCCCGGCATCCGCTACCGCAGCGGCGGGCCGTTCGCCGACGCGGTCGCGGCGGTGCGGG
>NZ_JBYCLB010000620.1:0-1810 GCF_057473705.1 Mycobacterium sp. TH-M15
CCCGGGTTCTGGCGCTTGCCGCAGACACCTCACTGCCCTTGCTGGAGCTGGCCAATTTACTGGCAATCTTCGCCTCCAACCTCGACGAGTTCTACATGGTCCGGGTCGCCGGCCTCAAGCGCCGCGACGAGATGGGCCTGTCGGTGCGTTCCGCCGACGGCCTCACCCCGCGCGAGCAGCTGCGCCGCATCGGTGAACAGACCCAGCAGCTCGCCTTCCGCCATGCCCAGGCGTTCCTGGAATCGGTGCGCCCGGCGCTGGCCGAGGAGGGCATCCACGTCGTCACCTGGGCCGATCTGGACCAGGCCGAGCGGGACAGGCTGTCGGTCTACTTTCACGACCAGGTGTTCCCGGTGCTCACCCCGCTGGCCGTCGACCCGGCGCACCCGTTCCCGTTCGTCAGCGGGCTCAGCCTGAACCTGGCGGTCACGGTGACCCGCTCGGACGACGGCGGCCAGCACTTCGCCCGGATCAAGGTGCCCGACAACGTCGACCGGTTCGTCGAGTTGGGCGCCCCGGCCGGCGACGACGGCGACGGCGACGACGGCGACAGCCCGGCTCAGATCCGCTTCCTGCCGATGGAGGAGCTGATCGCGGCTTTTCTGCCGGTGCTCTTCCCGGGCATGGAGATCGTCGAGCACCACGCGTTCCGGATCACCCGCAACGCCGACTTCGAGGTCGAGGAGGACCGCGACGAGGACCTGCTGCAGGCGCTGGAGCGCGAGCTGGCCCGCCGCCGGTTCGGGTCGCCGGTGCGCCTGGAGGTCGCCGACGACATGACCGAAGGCATGCTGGAGCTGTTGCTGCGCGAACTCGACGTGCACCCCGGTGACGTCATCGAGGTGCCCGGGCTGCTCGACCTGTCGGCACTGTGGCAGATCTACCGGCAGGACCGTCCGGCGCTCAAGGATCCCACCTTCGTTCCGGCCACCCACCCGGCGTTCGCCGAACGGGAGACCCCGAAGAGCATCTTCGCCACCCTGCGTGAGGGCGACGTGCTGGTGCACCACCCGTACGACTCGTTCTCCACCAGCGCGCAGCGCTTCATCGAGCAGGCGGCTGCCGATCCGGGCGTGCTGGCGATCAAGCAGACGCTGTATCGCACGTCGGGGGATTCGCCGATCGTCACCGCGCTGATCGACGCCGCCGAGGCCGGCAAGCAGGTGGTCGCACTGGTGGAGATCATGGCCCGCTTCGACGAGCAGGCCAACATCAAGTGGGCCCGCAAGCTGGAGCAGGCCGGGGTGCACGTGGTCTACGGGCTGCTCGGGCTGAAGACGCACTGCAAGACGGCGCTGGTGGTCCGCCGGGAGGGCTCCACCATCCGCCGGTACTGCCACATCGGGACCGGCAACTACAACAGCAAGACCGCCCGGCTCTACGAGGACGTCGGGCTGCTCACCGCCGATCCGGACATCGGCGCCGACCTGACCGACCTGTTCAACTCGCTCACCGGGTACTCGCGGAAGGTGTCCTACCGCAACCTGCTGGTGGCGCCGAACGGGGTGCGGTCCGGAATCATCGAACGCATCGAGCGGGAGGTGGCCGTGCACCGGGCGGACGGCGGCGGCCGGATCCGGTTCAAACTCAACTCGCTCGTCGACGAGCAGGTGATCGACGCGTTGTACCGGGCGTCGCGGGCCGGCGTCCGGGTGGAGTTGGTGGTCCGCGGTATCTGCGCACTCCGGCCGGGCGTCGACGGCTTCTCCGAGAACATCACCGCGCGATCGATTCTCGGCCGGTTCCTGGAGCATTCACGGATCTTCCACTGCCGGGCGATCGACGAGTTCTGGATCGGCAGCGCCGACAT
>NZ_JBYCLB010000621.1:0-2126 GCF_057473705.1 Mycobacterium sp. TH-M15
GATCGTCCCGGTCGGTGGCGGCGGCTGCATCTCCGGGATCACCAGCTATCTGGCCGAGCGCACCCGCCACACCGCGGTGCTGGGGGTGGAGCCGGCCGGTGCGGCGGCGATGCTGGCCGCGCTGGCCGCCGGTGATCTGGTCACCCTGGATCACGTCGACCAGTTCGTCGACGGCGCGGCGGTGAAGTGCGCCGGCGAACATCCCTACGCCACGCTGGCCGCGGCCGGCGACATGGTGTCGGTGACCGCCGTCGACGAGGGCGCCGTCTGCACCGCGATGCTCGACCTGTACCAGAACGAGGGGATCATCGCCGAACCGGCCGGCGCGCTGTCGGTGGCCGGCCTGCTGGAGGCCGACTCTGAGCTGGTGGCGCCCGGCTCGACCGTGGTCTGCCTGATCTCCGGCGGCAACAACGACGTCTCCCGCTACGGCGAAGTGCTGGAGCGGTCGCTGGTGCACCTGGGCCTCAAGCACTACTTCCTGGTCGACTTCCCGCAGGAGCCCGGCGCGCTGCGCCGGTTCCTCAACGAGATACTCGGGGAAGGCGACGACATCACCTTGTTCGAGTACGTCAAACGCAACAACCGAGAGACCGGTGAGGCGCTGGTCGGCGTCGAACTGGGGTCGGCGGCGGACCTGGACCAACTGCTCGCCCGGATGGACGCCTCGGACATCAACGCCGAACGCCTGGCACCCGGATCGCCGGCGTACCGGTATCTGCTCTGAGGAGTGCCATCAGGCGCTGTGGGAAAATGGCTGCATGCCAATCTCTCTCGGTGACCACACCCGATGACCACGGCGTTCGTCCTCTCCGGCGGAGCCAGCCTCGGTTCGATCCAGGTCGGGATGCTGCTGGCGCTGGCCGATGCCGGAATCGAACCCGACTTCATCGTGGCAACGTCGGTCGGCGCGGTCAACGGCGGCTGGGTCGCCTCCCGGGCGGACGCCGCGGGTATCACCGAGCTGGTCGGCGTCTGGCGGTCGATCTCGCGAGGCGACGTCTTCCCGCTCCGGCCGCTGGCCGGCCTGCTGGGCTTTGTGGGGGAGCGACGCAACCTGGTGCCCGGCACCGGTCTGCGCCGGCTGCTCCGCCGGCACCTGCAGTTCTCCCGGCTGGAGGACGCACCGATCCCGCTGCACGTGGTGGCCACCGACGTGCTCTCCGGCAAGGACGTGCTGATCTCGTCCGGGGACGCGGTCACCGCGATCGCGGCCAGTGCGGCGATCCCCGCGGTGCTGCCGCCGGTGAAGATCGACGGCCGGGACCTGATGGACGGCGGTATCGTCAACAACACCCCGATCTCCCACGCCGTCGAGCTGGGCGCCGACCTGATCTATGTGCTGCCGACCGGCTACGCGTGTTCGCTGGCGGACCCACCGCGGGGCGTGCTGGCGATGACGCTGCATGCCCTCACCCTGGCCATCAACCATCGGCTGGCGGTCGACATCGACCGGTTCGAAGCCACCGTCGACCTGCGGGTGGCGCCGCCGCTCTTCCCGTTGCACGTCGCGCCGATCGACTTCTCGCACGGTGCCGAGTTGATCGAACAGGCACACCGAGAGACCAGCCGGTGGTTGGCGGGGCCGTGTGGCACCGGCCAGGCGGTGCTGCTCGCCCCGCACCGGCACTGAGTCAGCGGCGTTGCGCCGGCCAGACGACACCGCTGGAGTGCACCGGACGACCGTGTCCGGGAAGCAGATTGGCGACCGGAAGCTCCTGCAGACGAGCCCGGGTGCGGGCCGCGGCCGTCGCGTCGACGAGCTCCGGGGTGTGCCAGACCCGCCCGCGGGCGGTGAGTCGGGGCAGCTCTTCGATCAACCAGGGCGATGGCTCCACCTCCGCAGCCGTCAGCATCATCACGATGCGTTGATGATATGATGCATTGATGCGAACGACGGTGGATCTCCCCGACGACCTGCATCGTCAGGCACAGGCAATTGCCCGGGATACGCACCGTACGCTCAGCGAGACGGTCGCCGACCTGATGCGGCGTGGCCTGGGTGAAGGCGAGGCGGTCGCCGTCCGGCGAAGCCCGGTCACCGGGCTGCCGGTGATTCGACTGGGCACCGTGGTGACCTCAGAGGACGTCCGGTCGCTGGAGGACGCCGAGTGACGACGTTGCTC
>NZ_JBYCLB010000622.1:0-1545 GCF_057473705.1 Mycobacterium sp. TH-M15
CTTCGGCCACGGTGACTCCTTAAATTCGCGTGTACGCCGTAATGTAGCCCGCTGCGGTTCCCGCCCGGCCTGCGGGGGCGACCGGCGTCCGCTAGCCGACGTTCGCGGCAACCGGGGTCGGCCGCGGTGCGTCGGCCGGGGCGCGGGGGCCATAGCCGTCCTCACCCAGGGCGGTGCAGAGCGCCGGGATCAACCGATCGGCGACCAGCGCGTAGCCGACGGCTGATGGGTGGTACTGGTCTTCGGCGAACAGCAGGTCCGCAGCGTGCCGGAACTCCGGCGCGACCAGGTCGGCGAAGGCCACCGCGGCGCCGCCGGCGGCGGTGACCGCCAGGGTCTGGGCCCGGGCCAGCCGCAGCCCGCGGGCGTGTGCGGCCCACCGCAGCGGCTGGGGGAGTGCGGTGACCAGCGAGAAGTCCGGGCAGGTGCCGACCACCACCGCCGCACCGCCAGCCCGTAGCCGCTGTACGGCGGTGCCCAACAGCCGCGCCGAGGAGCCGATGGCGTGCAGGGCGGTGACGTCGTTGGCGCCGACCATGATCACCGCCGCGTCCGGTGGCGGACCGGCCACGAACATCGCGTCCACCTGGCCGGCCAGGCCCTTGGAGGTGGCGCCGACGATCGCCTTGGTGCTGAGCCGGATACGTCTGCCGGTCCGCTCGGCCAGCGCCTTCGCGATCAGCGCGCCCGGCACCTCGCCGGCGTTGTGGCAGCCGTAGCCGGTGGCGGTGGAGTCGCCGAACAACATCAGGTGCAGGTCGACGGGGATCTCACGGCGCCAGCGCAGCACCGGCTCGCCGTCCGGACCGTAGACGCCGTCGGCGCGCGGCGGGATACCCCAGGCTTTCGGGATGGCCTGGCGAGCCCGGTCTGCCTGGCCGGTCAAGAGGCTGCGAACGCCCAGATAGGCCGTGCAGGTCGATGCCAGCGCACCCGCGGCCGCCAGCGTTATCGCTGGTCCGCTTGGTACGCGCCTCGCCATGCGGCCAGTTTAGGGAGCGTGGGCGTCGTTTCGGCGTCGCGATTGCACAGCAACGGTAACGATGTGAAAGCGATGTAATATCGAACTAAATTCTTATATTTTTAAACACTCCGTTACCTGTCAGGCTAGGTTTATCCGCGTTGGCTGTGCCGGCCGGGCCGACACACCGCGAGGCTCTTCGAGTCCTGAGGAGTGTTGACATGACCGCACTGAGTACGGCGGCCGAGTCGCTTCCGGCCGGTCCGAACCCGCGCCACGCCCGCAGTATCCGCCGCCCCCGCCGGCTCTCGCTGAGCGATCGCAGACCCGTCGAGGTCGTCGAAGACGACGCCAGCGTCGCCGGCCGGCTGGCCTGGCTGGCCGCCCGCGTCACCATCCGGCCGGTGCTGTCCATCGGCAGCTACCTGCCGCACGTGCCGTGGCCGTTCGGACTGGTCGACTTCGCCGCCAAGGCGGTGCAGCCGGAACCCGGCACGGTCCGGGCCACCATCCGGCTGCCGCGCTGCAAGGCCCAGCTGGTCCGCGCCGCCGGGGTGCTGCCCGCCGACGGGACCCGGCGAATC
>NZ_JBYCLB010000623.1:0-6022 GCF_057473705.1 Mycobacterium sp. TH-M15
CGCCGTCGATCACCAGCACCGCGCCGTCCGCCGGGGTCGACAGCACCGACTTCAGCAACGCGTTGTCCTGAAAGCAGCGCACCGTGCTGATCCGTCCGGCGAATTCGGACCGGCCACCGAACTGGCGGAACTGGGTGTCGCAGCTGTGCACGTCCGGGCCGATGTCGTCCACCAGGTCGGCGATGGGGCGGAAGGCGACGGTCACCGCGTCACGCTAACCAGCGAGGCGCCGCCAGAGCCGCCGGATCCACAGCAGGCTCAGCACGCCGAAGGCGATGCCGGCCATCGTCGCGACCGGCGACCGCCGGGCGGCGGGCGACGATGTTGCCGGGGTGGGTGGCGTCGGCGGGGCGAGTGCCGGTACCGCGCCGTTCACCTCGGTGAGTCGGGGGGCCGCGGCCGGTGTCTTTTTGGCCGGTGTCTTTTTGCCCGGTGTCTTTTTGCCCGGTGTCTTTTTGGCCGGCGCCTTCTTGCCTGGCGCCTTTTTGGCCGGGGCCTTTTTGGCCGCCTTGGCCGCCTTGGCCGGCTGGGCGGGCTGAGCCGGCGGCTTCGGCTCCGGAGCGGTCTCGCCCGGGTCGGCCGGCGGCAGCGGCTCCGGCATCGCGGATCGCTGGTCGGCGGGCTGGTCCTGCGAGTCGGGCGTGTCGGGCATCAGGCTGTTCCTTTGCGGGTTCTCGTCACGGACACCGGCAGCGCCCCCAATCATGCCAGCCCCGGAACCGATCCGGGGCGGCCGGGAGCTACGACTTGGGCCGGGCCAGCCAGAGGCCGGCCCCGACGGCGATCAGCGTACCGACCGCGAACGGCCAGACCGGCAGGCCGGCCCCGTCGTCGGGGAGACGGTCGGCATGGCTCCGCGGCGTGGGTGGCGCGCTCGGGTCGCCCGCCGCGGCCGGCGGGCCCGGTTCGCCGGTTCCGGCCGTGCTGAGCCGGAACGTCCACGATCCGGTCACCGGGTGGCCGTCGGCCGACGTCACCCGATAGTGCACGGTGTAGCCGCCCTCCGGTCCGAGCGGCCGCACCGCCACGCTGGCCACCGCGCCGTCCACCCGGACGTCGCCGGTGGACCACAGGTTGCCGTCCGGTCCGACCACCGTCATCGCCGCGAACGTGGCCTGCAGCCGTTCGTTGAACGTGGCGCTGACCCGACTCGGGCCGGTGTTCAGCGCCGCGCCCGCAGCCGGGTCGGTGGAGATCAGCCGGGCATGTGCGGCCGCCACTCCGGTCGCGGTGAACCACATCGCCAGGAGTAGCAGGCCCAGTGCCGCGGCCCGGGCGGCCCACCGGGTCACGTCCGCGGCCGCCTGATCGCGATCGCGCTGCTCAGCACCGCGATCAGCAGCGCGGCGCCGGCCAGCGGCAGCGCCGGGTTCGCGGCGAGCTTGGTTCGCCACGTCTCCGGCGGCTGGATGTTCGGATCGGCCGCCAGCGTGAGGGTCGCCGCCGGGTGGTCCGGTTCGGTGCCGTCGGCCACCGGCTCTTCGTCCCAGACCGTCGCGGTCCCGTCGGCGTACTGCTGGGTCACGGCAAAGGCGACCGTGTCGGCGTCGGGTAGCTTCATCGAGACCCGAAACAACCCGAACTGATCCTCGCCGATGCCGCTGGAGTAGTTCGCGGTCCAAGTCACCGACCGGACGATTCCCGTCTCGGGATCGCCGTTGATCTTGGCCGTCCACCCCGGTTTGGCTTCGGTGTAGACCGACGTGACGTTCGGCAGTTTGACGGTCAGCGCGGTGGTGGGCGAGCCGGTCTCGGACTCGTTGGGCACTTCGAACGTGACGATCGCGATGCTGTCGCGCCGCGCCCCCGGACTCCACGCCCGCACATGCGCTTCCGCCGGCGCGCCGGCGCAGACCGACCCGACGCCGACCGCGACGCCGACCGCGACGACGGTCAGCGCCTGCCGGATGCCGCCTGGGCGGCCAGGCACGCTCATGCCACCCCCAGCCGTGCCATCAGGTCGGCTTCGATGCCGTCGAGCTGCTCGCCGATCGCCGCGTGCGCCGCCCGGCGTCGGCTGCTGGGCATGCTGTGCGCGGCGGTGACGGCGGTGGACAGCTCGGCCAGCCGCGTGCCGATCGCCGCGGTGAACCGCTTGGCCTCGGTGTCCCTCGGATTCTTCTCCCGCACCATCTGCAGGGTCTTCTCCGCTCCGGCGATCCGGGCCGACAGGCTGGCGCCGGGCCCGGAGAACTGGCCAATCCGGCCCAACGGTACGCCCAGCCGATCGGCCCGCCGTTCGTCGATCATGCCGCGAGCCGCGGTCGCCGCCCGGTAGACCACCGGGACCAGGATCGGTGCCAGCAGCCGGGAAACCGCAAGCATGCGTCGAATCCGCCTCGGCGACAGTAACTTTCCCTCACGTACCGCCCGGAACTGTGCCTCCGCGGCTTTCACCGCGGCGCGATCGCTGTCTCGCTGGGATTTCAGCTGCGCCTTCAGTGTCCGGGCTTCGGTTCGCTGGGTCGCCTTCAACCGGCGGGCGTCGGCTTTAGCCCCCAGCCGCGCCTCCAGCTTGGCGCGTGCCTTGATCGCGCGTGCCTCGGCCCGGCGGGTGGCGCGGCTCTTCCGCTTCCTGAACAGGCCCATCCTGTCGCCTCCGGTGTCTCGTGGCCGCCGCGGTCTCGACCCGGCTGCATGGTCTCGACCGAGCCAACCCTACCGGGCACCGACTGTGCGGGTGCCAGCCAGCGCGGTGCTGCACCGGCGGCTCACATGGTCAGATGTTCCTTGCGGCGCAGTTCGTCGAGCCGCGCCAGGATGTCCTGCTGAGCCTCGACGGACAACCCGACAGCCCGGATGGCGATCCGTCGCACCCCTTCGTCGCGGAGGTTGGAGAGTAGGGACAGTTCGTCGTCCAATTTCTCGTAGTAGTCGTCGTCGGTGAAGAACGCGGGCCTGATCCGGAAGAAGTTGGCCAACGCGGCCATCGTCGTCGACGACGGGTTGGTGCGGTTACCCGAACGCAGCTGGGAGAGGTAGGGGGCCGACATGGTGACGCCCTCCGCCCGGAGCGCCGCGATCACCTCGGCCGACGTGTGCGGTCCGCGACCCGGCGGGTAGACGGTGTCGAAGAGCCGGTTCAGGCGAGCGGCGAACGGCGTGCTCATCGAGATGACCTCCAAAGAGGGAAGAGCGTCGAAGCAGGTTCGTACTCGGATTTGCCGGTCATCGTAGCGACCGCGCGGCATGCAGGAGGCGGGAATCTGGAAAGCCGTGCGATCCGGCTCATGCAGCCGGTAACCGCTCGCCGCACGGATATCCGCCGCGGCGGTGACTCCCGAATTGATCGCTGGTACCAGGAAAAACACCGCTATCGCGATGCGAGGCAATCAGGGCCGACGATCGGTGATCCGCAATGGATCTGCCGGCGAGCGCCCCCGCCCACCCGGGGTGACAGCGGCGGGGTCAGCGGGTCGACTTTGCTGGAGCGGCCGGGGGCGGGGCCGCGCCGGCGGCCCGGTTGCGGGCGCCGGGGCGAAGGGCGAGCCCGGCCGCGGTGCCGGCGACCAGGCCCAGGGCACCGGTTGCGGCGAGCGCGGCGGTGTGCCAGCCCAGCGCGGTGTCCAGCAGCGTCCACAGGCCGAACCCCAGGAAGAGCACGCCGGCCGCCGCGTGCAGGACGTGTTCGGGCAGCCGCCGGTGCAGCACCGTGCCGACCGCGATGGCCACCCCGTCGGCCAGCACCATCCCGACCATCGCCCCGGCCCACACCCCCGCCCAGTTGTGGTCGCTGGCCAACGCGACCGTCGCCAACATCGTCTTGTCGCCGACCTCGGCCAGCAGCACCGACGAGGCGATGGCGAACACCGCGAACCGGGATTCGTCCGCGCCGCCGCACCGGACCCGGCCGACTTGCCGGACAGCCAGGTCCAGACCGCGAAACCGAGGAAGGCGACCCCGGCCGCTCCGGCGATCGGCCGCTCCGGCAGCGTCATCCCGAGGAAGTGGCCGACGGTGACCGAGACCCCGTGCACCAGCATCGCGGCGATCGCGACCCCGCTGAGCACCACCCACCAGCGGTGCCGCAGCGCGTAGGTCATGGTGATCAGCTGGGACTTGTCACCGAGTTCGGCGAGGAAGACCACGCCCATGCTGAGCAGTGCTGCGATGAGCATGACGGCGGACCTTTCGACGCGTCGCCGGCGGCCGGAATCGGCTCGCTCGGCGCTGGTCGAAGGTCTCGCCCACCGGACCGCTGGTTCGGTTCGCCGGCCGGGCTCTGCGCCAGTATGTCGACCCGACGATTGGGGGCTACTCCCCTTCGCTTGCTCGCCTCAGGCTAGCGCCCGCAACGTACCGCCGCCACCGTCGGCGTCGAGTTCGGCAGCCCGTATCCGGCGATTCGGCGAGCGAATTATTAGATTCGAATTCCCTTATGCAGCAAGGAGCATCGCGAGGACCGCGGTGTCGGGATGATCCACCGGCCGGACACCGATGCGACTGATCATCGAGGTGACGGTGCCGTCGGCCTCAGCCTCCACCCAGGCGGCCCGGTGTTCCAGGCCCAGGTAGGGGATGCCCGGCAGCAGCACGCATCCGGAGGCGGCGCCGCGGCACTCCGGCAGCGACGGGATGGTCTCCGACGGCGGGTGCAGGAGCACCAGCGCCGACGGCTGCCGGTCGGCGAAATAGCCCGGGGCGACGGCTGATTCCCCGGCCATCGTGCCCTCGGCCAGCAGCAGGCCGACCGGGCTCGGCCCGGCGGTGTCCAGCGGCTCCTCCCGGGTGCCGAACACCGTCGTGGTCGGGAGCAGCCCGGGCAGACACGCCGCGCGGACGGCGATGCTGAGTAGCTGCGCCCACTCTTTGGTCGAGTCGGGCCAGCGGCCGAAGATCGCGAAACCCCGCAGCTCCCCGCGTGAGTGGAGTGGCGCGACCTCGATCGCCCGTCCTGCCCCAGTCTGCATCTCGCCTCCCGTGCTCGGGATCCCGGTGTCCGTCCAGCTTGCGCCCCCCGCGGGCGGGAGTACAGGACGACACGGTGTGCACCGCCCGGAAATGACCGAGGCGCCGCACCCGGCGGTGCGACGCCCCGATTCGGCGGCGAGCTGGTCAGCCGCTGATCAACCCCTTGGGTTGTGCGGTGGCGGCGGCATACCGCGCCTGCACGTCCGCCCAGTTGACCACGTTCCAGAACGCCTTGGCGAAGTCAACCTTGACGTTCTTGTACTGCAGGTAGAAGGCGTGCTCCCACATGTCGAGCAAGAGCAGCGGCGTGATGCCGAGCGGGAAGTTGGTCTGATGGTCGTAGACCTGGAAGACGAGCAGCTTCTGACCGAGGGTGTCCCAGCCGAGCGCAGCCCAACCCGACCCCTGCACGGTGGTGGCCGCCGCGTGGAACTGCGCTCGGAACTTGTCGAACGAACCGAAGGCGTCGTCGATGGCGGCCGCCAGTTCACCGGTCGGCTTGTCGCCACCGTCTGGTGACAGGTTCTTCCACCACAGCGTGTGGTTGACGTGTCCGGCCAGGTTGAAGGCCAGGTTCTTCTCGTTGAGCAGGATCGCGGCGTGGTCGTCCTTGGCCCGCGCCTCCTCGAGTTTGGTGACAGCGGTGTTGGCGCCGGCGACGTAGCCAGCATGGTGCTTGCCGTGGTGTAACTCGTTGATCTGGCCGGAGATGTGTGGCTCCAGTGCTCCGTAGTCCCAGTCCAAGTCCGGCAAAGTGTATTCAGCCACGGGGATCCTTCCTGTGATCGCGATCGGCATTCGGCGCTTTACTCACACCCCGTCCGCGGCGCGCCATTTCCGTGCGGTTGGGACGGCGTAACCAACATTGCTCCTTGCCGGCGTATACCGCAACAACGGTGGCCGACACCGCCGCTCGGGGACCGATCAGAGCACGGCGATCAACACCAGGCCGGCCAGCAGAACCAGCGCGATAAGGCCGGCGCGCACGCCGGCCATCAGGTACGCGTGATTCCACGTTGACGAACCCTGGTGCAACGGTTGCGTGGGATGGATGGCCATCATCGTGTCCTGTCTTGCATGCGCTGACCCCCGGTGAGGTATGTCACAGACT
>NZ_JBYCLB010000624.1:0-4105 GCF_057473705.1 Mycobacterium sp. TH-M15
GACCGACGACCCCGGCGGGCCGGCCGGTGTCGCGTCGGGACGCCGCAGATACAGCGGCACCAGCGGCGCCGGATCGGCCTCCCAACCACCCACCGCGGCAACCAGTCCAGCCGCGGACGGATACCCGACGTCGAGCACCGGCAGGCCGAAGAGCGCCGCGTGCTCGGGCGAGCCGGCCACCGCCCGGGCCGCCCCGAGATCCACGTCGGCGGCGGCGCAGACGCCCGGCCCGGCCACCCGCGCCCCGTCGCGGTAGCGCGCCCAGTACACCTCGCGGCGCCGGGCGTCGGTGACCACCAGCGTCTCCCCGACGGTCGCCACCCCGATCGCGTCCAGGCTGCACACCCCGTACACCCGGACGCCCAGCGCGTGCCCGTAGGCGCCGGCGCTGGCCATCCCGACCCGCAGCCCGGTGAACGGCCCCGGGCCGCAGCCGACCACCACCGCCTCCAGGTCGGTCATCGACAGGCCGGCATCGCCCAGGGCGGCCAGCACATTCGGGGTGAGCCGCTCGGCGTGGGCGCGGGCGTCGACGGTGACCCGCTCGGCCAGCACGGTGGGCGCGCAGGCGCCGTCGAGATCCACCAGGCCGGCCGTCACCGCCGGGGTGGCGGTGTCGATCGCCAGCACGGTCCGGCTCACGGCCGGCTCCACCGCCAGCTGGCGGTGCGGGTCTCCGAGTCGCGGCCGCGTTGCAGCGCGATCTCCAGGTGCCGGTCGGCGAGCCGTTCGACCAGGCCGGCACCCCACTCCACCACCACCACCGCGTCGGCCAGGTCGGTGTCCAGGTCCAGTGAGTCCAGTTCGGCCAGCAGATCGGCCCCCGGGTGGTCCAGCAGCCGGTACATGTCGACGTGGATCAGCGCCGGCGCGCCCGCCCGCCGGCCCGGGGGCACCCGGGCCAGCACATAGGTCGGCGAGGTCACCGGCCACTCGACGTCCAGCGCGGCGGCGATCCCCTTGGCCCGCACCGTTTTTCCCGACCCGAGCGGGCCGGTCAACACCACCACGTCGCCGGCGCGCAGCTGAGAGCCGAGCCGGGCGCCCAGCGCGACGGTGTCGGCGGCGGTGGCCAGCACCGCGGTGCCGGTGGCGGCGGACTGCGGCGCGCCGGCGACGTCAGCCACTCCGCCTCCGGTTTCCGACCCGCCCGCGTCGGCGCCGGGTTAGCGTCACCACCCGGCGCGGGGTGGCCCGCTCGACCAGCCGGACCAGCGCGTCGTCGATCGCGTCCGGCTCCTCCAGCTGGACCAGATGTCCGGCACCGGGGACGACCAGCAGCTCGCAGTCCCACAGCAGCGCCGCCATCGCCCGCGAGTAGCCGTGCGGGGTGAGCAGGTCGTGATCCCCGCAGGCGATCAGGGTCGGGATGTTGGCCAGCGTGGTCAGCCCCTCGGCCTCGTCGTGCACCTCCAGCGCGTGCAGGAAGCCGACCATGGTGGCGACCGGGGTGGCGTGCATCATCTCCTCGGAGAACGCCACCACGCTCGGGCTGATCTCATCCTTGCCGTAGGAGGCGGCCCGCACGATCGGGGCGATCACCTTGCGGGCGGCGCCCCGGCCGCGGTGCACCAGCCGCGGCGCATAGCGGACGCTCAGCTGGACGGCTTCCAGCGCCGGGTTGCGCAGCACCTCGCCGAGCGGCGAGCGGGACACCCCCTTGGCGGCCGAGGAGATCAGCGCCACCCCGACCACCCGGCTGCGGTAGTCCTCCGGGAACTGCCGGGCGTGCGAGAGCACCGTCATGCCGCCCATCGAATGGCCGACCAGCACCACCGGGCCGCGCGGCACCGTCGCGGCCAGCACCGCCGCCAGGTCCTGGCCGAGCCGCGGCACCGTGTACGTCTCCGGCGGCGCCGGCTCGGATGCGCCGTGGCCGCGCTGGTCGTAGAAGACCATCCGCACCTGCGGCCCCCACTCCCGGGCCAGCCGGGCCCGCTGGAAGTGGAAGGATCCCATCCGCAGACAGAACCCGTGGCAGAACACCACGGTCAGCGGGGCATTCCGCGGTCCGGCCTCACGGACCGCCAGCCGCACCCCGTCGTCGGTGGTCACCGTCGAGCTGCGGTCGCCGTCGAAGATCGCGAAATCCTCGTCCAGGTACGGGTCGTCGGCGCTGGTCCGCCGGATCAGCGAGTGCGCGGTGGTGACCCCGACGATGGTCCCCAGTGCGGCCACCCCGGCGGCGCCCGCCAGCCAGCCCTCGCCCCCCCGGCGCCTAACCGCCACCGGCGCCCGCCTCGCGGTAGCTCCTGACCACCCGCCCGCGCGGGGCGGTCGCCACTTCGTAGTGGACGGTGCCGAGCGTATCCGCCCAGTCCTGGGCGGTCGGTTCGCCGTGCGTGCCGGGCCCGAACAGGACGGCCTCGTCGCCCTCTTCGACGTCTACCGGCCCCGGGCCCAGGTCGACCACGAACTGATCCATACAGACCCGGCCGACATTGGGCCGCCGGCGGCCGTTGATCAGCACGTCCAACCGCCCGCTCAGCGGCCGGAACACCCCGTCGGCGTAGCCGATCGGCAGCAGCGCCACCGTGGTGTCGCGGTCGGCGACCCAGGTGTGGCCGTAGGACACCCCGTCGCCGGCTTTGATCGAACGCACCAGCACCACAACCGATTTCAGCGTCATCGCCGGGATCAGGCCCATCGCGCCGCGATCCGGCACCGGGTTGAGCCCGTAGACGGCGATCCCGGTGCGCACCAGGTCGAAGGTCAGGTCCGGCCGGGTCAGGGTGGCCGCCGAGTTGGCCAGGTGCGCCACCTCGACCTTCAGCCCCTGCGCGCGCGCCAGGTCCAGCAGTGCGGTGAACCGCCGCGCCTGGGCGTCGGTGACCGGGTGGCCCGGCTCGTCGGCGCAGGCCAGGTGCGACATCAGCCCGCGCAGCCGGATCGCGCCGTCGGCCGCGGCGCGACCCACCGCGGACAGCAGCGCCGGGTAGTCGGCGGGGCTGACCCCGTTGCGGTTCAGCCCGGTGTCCACCTTGACGGTCACCGTCGCGGTGTGGCCGGTGCGCCGCACCGCGTCGAGCAGCTCGGTCAGCTGGCGCACCGAGGAGACCGCGATCTGCACGTCGGCGGTGATCGCCGGCCCGAAGTCGGTGCCCGGCCGGTGCAGCCAGGCCAGCAGCGGGGCGCCGACGCCGCCGGCCCGCAACGCCAGCGCCTCGTCGACGGTGGCGACCCCCAGCTCGGCGGCGCCGGCCGCCAGCGCCGCCCGGGCCACCGGCACCGCCCCGTGCCCGTACCCGTCGGCCTTGACGATGGCCATCAGCTGCGCGGATCCGGCGTGCTCGGCCAGCACCCGCACGTTGTGCGCGATGGCGCCCAGGTCCACCACGGCTTCGGCCAGCGGGCGGCGGGTCTCCCGCTGCAGCGCATCGGCCGACGGGGTCAACGTGTACATCCCGGCAATTGTCCCAGAACCGCCTCGCCGTCAATGCGCGAAGTGCTGCTGGGTGTAGTGACCGCCCGGTTTCACCTTGTCCAGCGCGGTGACCGCCTTGATCGTGTCGTCGTAGAGCGCGCGGGCCAGGTCCGCGGAGAGCCCCTCACGGACCACCACCCGCAGCACCGCGACGTCGGTGGCGTCCTCCGGCATGGTGTAGGCCGGCACCTGCCAGCCGAACGTGCGCAGCTCGTGGGAGACGTCGAACTCGGTGTAGCCGCGGTCCCCGGCCAGCCGGCAGCTCACCACCGGGATCGCCGAGCCGTCGCTGATCAACTCGAAATGCCCGCTGGCGGCCAACTGCTGAGACAGCCAGCGGGCGGTGTCGCTCAGCGTCCGCATCACCTCGGTGTAGCCGGCTCGGCCCATCCGCAGGAAGTTGTAGTACTGGCCGACGACCTGGTTGCCGGGCCGGGAGAAGTTCAGCGTGAACGTCGGCATGTCCCCGCCCAGGTAGTTCACCCGGAAGACCAGGTCCTCGGGCAGGTACTCCTTGCTGCGCCACACCACGAACCCGATGCCCGGGTAGGTCAGGCCGTACTTGTGGCCGCTGACGTTGATCGACACCACCCGTGGCAGCCGGAAGTCCCACTTGAGGTCCGGGTGCAGGAACGGCACCACGAAGCCGCCGCTGGCCGCGTCGACGTGCACCGGAACGTC
>NZ_JBYCLB010000625.1:0-2189 GCF_057473705.1 Mycobacterium sp. TH-M15
CAGAACACCGGGAACGACTCGGCGTGGGCATGCGGGCGGGCGCTGACCGCGCGGAACAACATCGTGATCGACGTCAACACCTGCAGCGCCGACCCGAAAGACAGCGCGGTGATCATCGCCGGCCGGATCGCCGACCAGGTGCCGATGGAGCGGGGCTGACGTTCACCGGGCCGGCTCCGTGCGGTGTGAGCGCCGCGAAGGCCGCATCGACCAAGTCGAGCAGGTCGGCGTCCTCGTGTTCGGCCCACGCCTGAAGGGCCGCGCCGTTCGCCGCGAGCGCCGCGCCCGCCTGAACGATGCCGGCCAGGTCCGGTTCGGTCACGCCCGCGCGCCGGGCGAGAGCGCGGGCGAACAGGTCGCGGGTGCTGTCGTGGGCGATCCATAGCCGGGCCCGCAACGCCGGGGTGGCCATAATCAGCCGGACCCGGGTCAGCACCGTCTCGCGGTCGGTGGCCAAGATGGTCTCCAGCGCGGCCCGCATCGCGGCGTGCAGCGCCATCAGCGGTGGCTCGTCGGCCGGCCGCGCCGAGATGAGCCGCTCCAGCAGCGGGTCGTAGTCGTCGGACTCGACGACGGCCTCCTTGCGGGGGAAATACCGATAAAACGTCATGTGCGACACCCCGGCGGCCGCGGCGATCTGCTCAACCGTGGTCGCCTCGTACCCGTTGGCGGTGAACAACCGCAGGGCGTGCTGCTGGATGGTCCGACGGGAAGTGGTCTTCTTGCGGCTACGCCAGTCGACGCCGGCGGTCATCGGGCCGGCCCCGCCGCGCCCGGCCCCAGCGCCTCATCCAGCCAGGCCTCGAGTGCCCGCGGATCGGTGCCGCGCCAGCCCAGATGGCCGTCGGGCCGCACCAGCAACGCCGGTCCGTCGCCGGGCAGTGCGGCCACGGCGCCGAGCCGGGCTCGTGCGACCTTCGCCAGCGGCTCCGGCCCGAGCAGCGCCCACGCCGGGCCGAGCAGGTCATGCAGCCGCACCGTGGCACCGTCGCCGGTGACGCAGCGGCGATTGGGCACCCGGTCACCGGGACGTGGGCCGACGGCCGGCCGGCGTCGGGCCCCGAGTGGCCCCCGCCGGTAGGAGACCCGCAGCTGGGAGCCGCGCTCCGCGATCAGCCGCTGCAGCCAGCGGCGGTTCAGCAGCGGCACGGCCACCCGGTCGCGCAACACCCGCGCGGCCCGTCCCCGTCCCAGCGCTGCCACCGTCACGGTGCTCGTCGCCGCCACCACGTCGTGGGCGATCGGCCGCCGTTCCGCCTGGTATGTGTCGAGCAGGCGAGAATCGGCCCGGCCGGCCACCACCAGCGCCAGCTTCCACGCCAGGTTCTCCGCGTCGCCGATACCGGTGTTCATGCCCTGGCCGCCGAACGGACTGTGGATGTGCGCGGCGTCGCCGGCCAGCAGCACCCGACCGTGACGGTAGCCGGCAGCCAGCCGGCGCTGGATGCGAAACGTCGACGTCCACTCGGCGGAGCGGACCGTCCCACCGGCCTCGGCGGTGAGCCGGTCCGCCAGCTGGGCGACGACCCGGTCCGCGTCGGGATCATCCGGCCCGCCCGGCTCGCCGGTTGCGATCAGCCGCCACAGGTCGGCCCCGGGCAGCGGGAACGCCGCCAGCAGTTGGTCGCCGCGCAGCCACGCCGCGGTGGCGGTACGTGGCCGATCCAGGTCGGCGTGCACGTCGGCGAGGAGAAACCGCTCGATCAGCGGCGCCCCGACGAACGGGATCCCGGCGGCCTTGCGAATCGTGCTGTGTGCGCCGCCGGCTCCGACGACCCAGTCGGCGCGCACCTCCGCGCCGCCGTCGAGTGCCGCGGTGACGCCGTCATCGTCGGCGACGACCCCGGACACACCGCGGCCCCAGTCGACTTCGCCGCCCAGCGCGGCCAGCCGGTCCCGTAACGCTTCCTCGATTTCGGCCTGGGATATCACCAGCACCCCGGGATCGTCCGGTCGCAGCGCCTGGTCGATCCGCAGGTTGGCCAGCTCTCGGCCGTCGACGTACACCACGAGACGGCCGATCGGCACGGCGCGTTCGGTGAGGCCGGCCAGCGCGCCCAGCCGATCCAGCACCTCCACCCCGCGGGGCTGCAGGGCCAGCGCCCGAGACGTCGTCGCCGGTGCGGTCGCGACGTCGACGACGCGCACCGTGGCCCCGGCTGCACGCAATCCGCACGCCAGGGTCAGGC
>NZ_JBYCLB010000626.1:0-3712 GCF_057473705.1 Mycobacterium sp. TH-M15
CTTCGACAGCTCGAAACCTATGCAGGGAACGGCGTGCGCCGTCTCACGGCGCGCTCAAACCACCCACAGATACGTCAGGAGAGCCGGAAAAGCCCGGTGAAAGCGTCCACGGAACCGACCCCTCAAAGGAGGTACCGGCGCGTTTCCGCACGCATCACAGTCTCGACCCGCAGCGATACCCGCGCGCAGGCGGCGCTCCGGGGTTCCGCTGAGTGTGGCTGGGTCTTCGACGCCGCGACCATCACCCGCCGCCAGCTCCACCTGCTGAAACCGCGGCCCGGCAGTTCGGCCGCTATGACGTGGCGCCCTCGCCTGCCGCGATTTCAGCCGACGCCTCGTGGACGGCTGCACAGGCCTGATGCAGGTAGTCCAGGACGGCCGATCCGGTCTCCGGTGTGAGCCCGGCGGCGATCAGGTCCAGCCGGCGGTTGCCGTCGCCGTACAGTGCGGCGAGTGTCGACCCCAGCGGCACCGGCCGGACGAACAGCGGCAGGCAGCATGAACGGAACCACCGCACCGGGCAGGCGGGCATAGTTGACCAACACGTAGGGCGCGTCGCCCTCGGGGCACGGCAAGGTGGAGTTGTCCACCCCGGTCTTGGCCGTACCACGCGGAGATTCGAAGAGGCGCCGGACGCTGCTGGCCCGCACGAACGGGCCCCGCCGGCGCGGATCGACACTCCAGGCGGCATAGACGAACGACGACCTCAGTGGCTCGTCGAACGGTGGGTCCTGGTAACGCTGCATGTCACCGGCCGCCGGAGCACCGCACCGGTGTCACCGCCTGCCTTCTCCGCGCCGCTGTCGCCATCGCCGCGCATACAACTGCCGGACGCCGACGAGCAGGGTTTTCTGACCGGGGCGGCGCGGTGCAACCCCGGCGACCGCGCCGAGATGGTCGTGCGTACCGCGTTGTCCCAGGCGGTTGTCTGCAGCACGCCCACAGACCGCCTCTGCTACCGCGGCGCGCGGGCCAGCGATGGTGCCGGCATCGAGCTGACCAACGTCACCCGCACCGCGACCGGGTTCGTCGCGATCAACGACGTCGACCCGCTCAACCGGCCTGCGGGCCTAGCGGGCCGGCGGCTCGGCCGGCTGGTTGGCGTTGCCGGCCTGCCACTGCGCCCAGGGGATGTTCCAGTCGCCCAAACCCTCGTCACCGGGGAGCGGCGGGCCGACGGTGTTGCTGATCTCCACCACGTCGCCGCGCTTGATGTGGTCGAAGAACCACATCGCGTTGCCGGGGCTGACGTTGAGGCAGCCGTGGCTGGTGTTGGCGTAGCCCTGTGCGCCCACCGACCACGGGGCGGAGTGCACGAATATCCCGCTGTAGGAGATCTGCGTCGCCCAGTCGACGTCGGTGCGGTAGCCGTTGGGTGAGTTGACCGGCACGCCGTAGGTCGACGAGTCCATCACGATGTGCGGGAACCGCTCGCCGACGATGTAGGTGCCGTTGTTGGTCGGGGTGCTGTCCTTGCCCATCGACACCGGGATGCTCTTGACCGACTCGCCGTTGATCCGGACCACCAGCACCTTGCTGTCGTCGTCGACGGTGGCGATGACCTCGTCGCCGATGCTGAAGTGCCCGACCACGTTGTCCTGGCCGAACACCCCGTTGCCCAGGTCGACACCGTAGGTGTTGACGGCCACCTCGACGGTCGTCCCGGGCGACCAGAACGACTGCGGCCGCCAGTGCACCTCGTGGTTGTTCATCCAGTAGAACGCACCGTGCACCGGCGGGTCGGTGGTGATCTTGATGACCTTCTCCGCCATCTTGCGGTCGGCGATGTTCTCGTCGAACCGGACCACCACCGGCTGGCCGACACCGACCACCTCGCCGTCGGACGGGACGAGGTACGGCATGGTCAGGTTGTCGGGAGCGTGGGTCTGGAACGAGATCTGCCGGCTGGTCACCCCGCCAAGCCCCAGCGACTTCGCGTTCACCGTGTAGTGCTTGTTGTAGCCGAGCTGCTCGGTGGTCCGCCAGGTCAGGCCGTCCGAGCTGAGCTGCCCGGCGACCTCGGCGCCGTACTCGTTGACCATGCTGACCGCGCCGAGCACGCCGCCTTCGGCGGTCACGGTCACCGGAGCGTCGACGGCGACACCCACGGCGCGGTCCTTGACCGATGCGGTGAGCTTGGGAATCAGCAGGTCCCCATACGGGGTGCCCTTGTCGGTGATGGCCTTCGGCGCCTCCGCTTCGGCGCCACCGCAGGCGGCGAGGACCAGCAGCATGGCAGGAACCAGCAGCAGCGCCGCTGACCTGGACCGATATCGACGCCGGGGCGCCGAACCAACCGCCATACTTCCCTCGCACGTCGTGTCTGGATCGCAGGCAGCATCGCCACCGAACCGCCCGGCCGTAGTCTAATGGTTCGCCCCATGTCACCGCACATGTACTGGTCTCGGGCCTGCGACGTCGACAGCGTCATTTCGGCCACGTCACACGGATTCGCCACGGGGCGCGGCGCCTGTTATTGTCGGCCTCGCGGTTTCGGCCGTTTCGCGCCGTTAGCTCAGTTGGTAGAGCAGCTGACTCTTAATCAGCGGGTCCGGGGTTCGAAACCCTGACGGCGCACCAAACCTCCAGGTCGACGGCGCTCGGCCCGCTCCACGGCGGTTCCACGCTGCAAGGTACGGCGACATTGTTCCGACACGGCACCGCCGGACGTGTAGCTCATGACACTCGCCGCCGGGGACGGCCTTCGTGAACGCGACCGGCCACTCGTGCGACGGCCGTAATCAAACCTTGACGCAGGCTTGACCGAACCGTCTGCGCGCCCTGGCATCCCGGTCGACAGCCCACCCCTAGCATCGACAACCGGCAGCGACAACATTGGCCACCGGAGAGTGATGGCAGCGATGCGGGCAGTGGTTCGGTCAATCCTTGCACTGATGATAAGTGTCGGAACCGTGGTCGCCGGTCCGGCCGGGGTGAGTCCGGCGGCGGTGAACCCGCCGCGTGACCCGGTCGCCTCGATTCTTCCCGCTTTCGGCGACGTGGTGGGTGTGGCGCATCCGGTGCTGGTGACGTTCGCCGCGCCGGTCGCCGACCGGCGCGCCGCTGAGCGTTCCATCGCCGTGACATCCACCTCGCCGACGCCGACGATGACCGGCCGGTTCGACTGGCTCGAAGACACCGTTGTGCAGTGGGTTCCCGACGGATTCTGGCCGGCGCACAGCACGGTGACCCTGTCGGTGGGCGGTCGGTCCGTCGGGTTTCGGACCGGTCCGGAGATCCTTGGCGTCGCCAGCATCTCGAAACACACGTTCACCGTCAGCATCGACGGCGTGGAGCCGGGAGCCGCACCGGGACTACCGGCGCCACACCATCGACGGCACTGGGGCGAAGACGGCGTGCTGCCGGCCTCGATGGGCAGAGAGGAATTCCCGACTCCGGTGGGCGACTACACCGTTCTCGCCAAGGAGGGCACGGTGATCATGGACTCCAGCAGCGTCGGCATCCCGGTCGACGACCCCGACGGCTACCGGCTGTCGGTGGATCACGCCGTGCGGATCACCCGGCGGGGCCTCTTCGTGCATTCGGCTCCGTGGGCGGAGAACGCGCTCGGGGTCGAGAACACCAGCCACGGCTGCATCGGCCTGAGCCCCACCGACGCCGAGTGGTACTTCGCCACGGTCAACGTCGGCGACCCGGTAATCGTGCAGGAGTAACGGCGACGACCTGCCGGGTATCGGAGGCCCGACTACTT
>NZ_JBYCLB010000627.1:0-2315 GCF_057473705.1 Mycobacterium sp. TH-M15
CGGCCGGTCCGGGGGCAGCCACCCGTTAGACTCTTGCCGATGTCTGCCGACGACGACTCCGCTGCGGTCGGGTTGACCGGGCGCCCCAAGCGGGTGATCCCGGAGCCCGCGCCGCGCTCGTCGCACGGCCCGGCCACGGTGATCGCGATGTGCAACCAGAAGGGCGGTGTCGGCAAGACCACCTCGACGATCAACCTGGGGGCGGCGCTGGCCGAGTACGGGCGGCGGGTGCTGCTGGTCGACCTGGACCCGCAGGGTGCGCTCTCGGCCGGACTCGGGGTGCCGCACTACGAGCTGGACCACACCATCCACACCCTGCTGGTCGAGCCGCGGGTGCCGATCGACAAGGTGCTGATGGCAACCAAGGTCAAGGACCTGGATCTGGTGCCGTCCAACATCGACCTGTCCGCCGCCGAGATCCAGCTGGTCAACGAGGTGGGCCGGGAGCAGTCGCTGGCCCGCGCGCTGCACCCGGTGCTGGGTGACTACGACTACGTGCTGATCGACTGTCAGCCGTCGCTGGGCCTGCTCACCGTCAACGGGCTGGCCTGCGCCGACGGCGTCGTCATCCCGACCGAGTGCGAGTACTTCTCGCTGCGCGGGTTGGCGCTGCTCACCGACACCGTCGAGAAGGTGCATGACCGGCTCAACCCGAAGCTGACCGTCGGCGGCATCCTGATCACCCGCTACGACCCGCGCACGGTGAACTCCCGCGAAGTGATGGGCCGGGTGCTGGAGCGCTTCGGCGACCTGGTGTTCGACACGGTGATCACCCGAACCGTGCGGTTCCCGGAGACCAGCGTCGCCGGCGAGCCGATCACCACCTGGGCGCCCAGCTCCGGCGGCGCCGACGCCTACCGCGCGCTGGCCCGCGAGGTCATCGACCGATTCAACGCGTGACCACCACCGAGACCGCCGCCGAGGCCGGGTTCCGGGTCCGCCTGACCAACTTCGAGGGTCCGTTCGACCTGTTGCTGCAGCTGATCTTCGCGCACCGCCTCGACGTCACCGAGGTCGCCCTGCACCAGGTCACCGACGAGTTCATCGCCTACACCCGGGAGATCGGGCCGCGGTTGGGGCTGGAGGAGACGACGGCGTTCCTGGTGATCGCCGCGACGCTGCTCGACCTGAAGGCCGCGCGGCTGCTGCCGGCCGGGCGGGTCGACGACGAGGAGGACCTGGCGCTGCTGGAGGTGCGCGACCTGCTCTTCGCCCGGCTACTGCAGTACCGGGCGTTCAAACACGTCGCGCAGATGTTCGCCGAGTTGGAGGCCGCGGCGCTGCGCAGCTACCCGCGGGCGGTGGCCCTGGAGGAGAAGTTCGCCACCCTGCTGCCGGAGGTGATGCTGGGCGTCGACGCCGACCGGTTCGCCCAGATCGCCGCCGCCGCGTTCACCCCGCGGCCGATGCCGACGGTGACCACCGAGCACCTGCATCAGCAGATGGTGTCGGTGCCCGAGCAGGCCCGCCGGCTGATGTCGATGCTGGAGGAGCGGGGGACCGGGCGGTGGGCGTCGTTCGCCGAGCTGGTCGCCGACTGCGAGGCGCCGATCGAGATCGTCGGGCGGTTCCTGGCGCTGCTCGAGCTGTACCGGGCCCGGGCGGTAGCATTCGACCAGTCAGAACCGCTTGGTGTGCTCCAGGTTTCCTGGACCGGCGAACGTCCGGCCGGTGACGACCTGGTGAAAGCGGAATCCGTTGAGTAGTGCTGGACCATCCATGACCGACGAGCAGCGTCCCGAACCGGGCACCCCCGCCGACGAGCCGGGGACCAGCCTGGGAATCGACGTGGCGACCGCGCCCGAGCTCGACGACGCCGAGCTCGGTGCGGTGCTGGAGGCGCTGCTGTTGGTGGTCGATGCCCCGGTGACGGCCGAGGCGCTGGCGGCGGCCACCGAGCAGCCGGTCTACCGGATCACCGCCAAGCTGCGCGGCATGGCCGACGAGCTGACCGGACGCGACGCCGGCATCGACCTGCGCGAGGCCGGCGGCGGGTGGCGGATGTACACCCGCGCCCGGTTCGCCCCTTACGTGGAGCGGTTGCTGTTGGACGGTGCCCGCTCGAAGCTGACCCGGGCCGCGCTGGAGACCCTGGCGGTGGTCGCCTACCGCCAGCCGGTCACCCGGGCCCGGGTGAGCGCGGTGCGCGGGGTGAACGTCGACGCGGTGATGCGCACCCTGCTGGCCCGCGGCCTGATCACCGAAGCCGGCGCCGACGCCGACACCGGGGCGGCCACCTTCGGTACCACCGAGCTGTTCCTGGAGCGGCTGGGGCTGTCGTCGCTGGCCGACCTGCCCGACATCGCCCCGCTGCT
>NZ_JBYCLB010000628.1:0-3112 GCF_057473705.1 Mycobacterium sp. TH-M15
GACCGCAACAATGTGTCGTCACCGACGAAGGCCGGCACGGTCGATACGCTCCCGTCGATGTGGTGATATGTCAGCCGAAGAGGCTGTACTGGACGACCGGCATCGATCGCGGCCTGAAACATTGCCGGATAGAAGAACCCTTGGTGCGATGGCCCAGTGAGGCCGCACCAGGTGGTGCCTTCAGGAAACGCCACCACGGTTTGACCGGCTCGCAGCCGACGGGCGACGATGTCGACCACCGCGGGCAGCCTCCGCAGACTGGACCGCTCGATCGGGATGATCTTCAGGATGCGAGCCACGATCCCAGTTGCGGGCCCGGTGAACATATCGGCACGGGCGACGAAGGACCCTGGCAACACAGCGCCGATGGCGAAGACATCCAGCCAAGACATGTGGCTGCTGACCACCAGGACTCCGCGCAGGTTACGAATCGGGCTACCCGATACCGTGATCCGCACGCCGAAGCAGCGCAGCATCAACCGACAATAGGCGCGTTGCGTGTGCGTGCGGCCCGGCAGCGGCACCGCCGCCAGCGGCAACCCCGGTGCCAGCAGCACCAGCAGCATGACCCGCAGCGCCACCCGCAGCACGACCAGCGGCCGCCGCGACGCAGCAGCGTTATCCTTGCGCACACAGTTGATATCGCACGATGTCCGCGGCAGCCAGGCATGCCCGCTGACCGTGGAAGTGCACCCTAGGCTGTTCACGGAGTCGTTCCGCCTGCCATCGCTCCGGCCAGCTCCGAGGCGGCTGAAACTGACCGCAGTCGCCGCAGATAGCGGGTATCGGCGTCACGCTTATCCAGCAGCATGCAGAAGTCCCCCGAACCGAAGTCCGGGTCGTGCGCCGGCTCACCGCAGACCCGTGCTCCCAGTCGCAGGTAGCCGCGCATCAGCGGCGGAACCGTCGGCCGTTGCGGCGGCGGAATATCGTCGATGCCCCGACCCTGCACTTGCACCGGGCGATACGGGTACACCCGGTGCTGCGGCGCGGCGGCATGTCGTTGCAGCACAAAGTCGCGGACGCCACGAATCTGCCTGCCTGCAGCGGGATCGCCGGCGATCGGGACCGACACACAACCGGTGACATAGTCATGGCCGTATCGGTCAAGATAGGCCAGGATGCCCGCCCACATCAGTAGCACTACGCCACCGTTGCGGTGACCTTCGCGCACCACGGCGCGGCCCATCTCGACCCACGACGACCGCAACGGATCGAATGAGCGAATATCGAATTCCGTTGCGGTATAAAGGCCTCCGGCCGCGATGGCACCCGCCGGCGGCAGCATTCGGTAACAACCCACCAGCTCGCCGGTGTGGTCATTACGCACCAACAGGTGGTCGCAAAACTCGTCGAACGGTTCGACGTCCAGGTGCGCGCCACGTTGCCCTGAGCCCGCCGCCGGCACGGCGAAGCCGGGAGTACTGCTGAACACGTCGTAGCGGAGCCGCTGCGCGGCCGCAACGAGGGTGGGATCGGTGGACAGCAACAGGGAATAACGCGGCCCAGCAGACGAACTTGACGCGGTGCCATGCGGCTTCTCGCTGGGTATCAGGACAGAAGCAATGCTCATGGCACCAACGTGACGCAACCGGTCAGCTAACCGGCATCAACGTTGTGACATGTCGGTGCACGTCAGATGACGAAATGCCGTGGGTGACCACGACACGCTATCACCGCGGGGGCGTCAGCCCTTACGAGCCTTGATCCCGTCGGTCAGCTGCGGCGCCACCTTGAACAGGTCACCGACGACACCGAAGTCCGCGATCTCGAAGATCGGTGCTTCCTCGTCCTTGTTGACCGCGACGATGGTCTTTGAGGTCTGCATGCCCGCGCGGTGCTGGATCGCCCCGGAGATACCCAACGCAATGTAGAGCTGGGGCGACACCGTCTTACCGGTCTGGCCTACCTGGAACTGACCCGGGTAGTAGCCGGAATCCACCGCGGCACGCGATGCTCCGACTGCGGCGCCCAACGAGTCGGCCAGCGCCTCGACCACGCTGAAGTTCTCCGCGCTGCCGACACCGCGGCCGCCGGACACCACGACGGTGGCCTCGGTCAGCTCCGGGCGGTCGCCGGCAACCGCGGGCTCGCGAGCGGTGATCTTGGTGGCGTTCTCGGCGGGAGCCGGCACCTCCACGCTGACCTGCTCACCCGCGCCGGCGGCTGGCTGCGCCTCAACGGCCCCCGCCCGCACCGTGATCACCGGGATGTCGCCGTTGGCCCGCGCCTCGACGGTGAACGCACCACCGAAAATGCTATGGACGCCCACTGCCCCTTCTCGAACGTCCACGACGTCGACCAACAGACCGGATCCGATCCGGGCCGCCAGCCGGCCGCCGATCTCCTTGCCGTCGGCGGTGGCGGCCAACAGCACGGCGGCCGGAGCCGATGATTCGGCCAACGCGGCCAACACATCAACCACCGGCGTGATCAAGTATTTGCCGACGGCGTCGGACTCGGCGACGTAGATTTTGGCGGCGCCGGCCGCCTTCAACCCGTCAACCAGCGACGCGGTCGTTCCCGGCGTGCCGACCACGACAGCAGCCGGCTCACCCAGCGCGCGGGCGGCGGTGATCAATTCGGCGCTGACCTTTTTCAGCGCACCTTCAGCGTGCTCGACAAGCACCAGTGCTTCAGCCATGGGTAATATCGCTCTTCTCTGTCAGGGACGTGCGCTCTAAATGATCTTCTGGGCAACCAGGTACTGCACGATCTGGTTGCCGCCGTCGCCCTCATCGGTGACCTTCTCGCCCGCGGTTTTGGCCGGCTTCGGCGTCGACACCAACACCGTCGACCCGGCGTTGGCCAGCCCGACCTCGTCGGCCTCGACACCGATCTCGGCCAACGTCAACACCGTGACTTCTTTCTTCTTGGCGGCCATGATGCCTTTGAAGGAGGGGAAGCGCGGCTCGTTGATCTTCTCGTTCACACTGACCACCGCGGGCAGCGCGGCCTCGAGGGTGAACACGCCCTCATCCGTTTCGCGTTCACCGGTGATTTTGCCGCCCGCAACCGAGATTTTGCGCAGGTGGGTGAGCTGCGGCAGGCCCAGGTACTCGGCGATGATCGCCGGAACCGCGCCGCCGACGCCATCGGTGGATTCGTTGCC
>NZ_JBYCLB010000629.1:0-2121 GCF_057473705.1 Mycobacterium sp. TH-M15
GCCCATCTGGTCGACTACGCCGAGGAGATCGAGCCGGCGTGGCTGGACGGCGTGCAGACCATCGGCGTCACGTCCGGCGCCTCGGTCCCGGAGATCCTGGTGCGCGGCGTGCTGGAGCGGCTGGCCGACGACGGCTATGGCACCGTGTACCCGATCGCCACGGCCAACGAGACGCTGGTGTTCGCGTTGCCGCGCGAGATCCGCTCGAACCGGGGCTGACCGCCGGTTCGAGCCGCCGGGTCAGACGTCGGACCGCCAGGGCTCGGCGTCCTCCGCGCTCTCGATCCGTGATCGGCGGGGCCGCGGTGATCGTGGGGGCGGATCGTCGTCGCCCGGGTCGGCACCGCGGTAACGGGCCCGAGACACCGGATGACGAGTGGCGTCGGTGTCGTAGCCACCGGGGGTCGGGCTGGGCCGGCGCCGACGCGGCAGGTCCGGCGGCGGCTCCCCGGCCTCATGCCGCCCGGGCCGCGGATCCCGATACTCCCGGCCCGGGTCCCGATATCGCCGGCCCGGCTCCTGTGGGATCCCGGGCCGGCGGCGAGGCGGGTGGTCACGCTGGTCGGCTCCGGTCTCCGACGGCTCGTGCGTCGACGGCCCGCTGTGCCGGGCCCGCGGGGGTGGCGCCTCGTCGCGGGTGGCTGCCGGTCGGCGCCGGGGCGGGTGGTCACGTTCGTCGGTGGCTGCCGGTCGGCGCCGGGCCGGCCGATCGCGTCGGTCCGGCAGGTCGGCCGCCGACGACCTGGGCTGACCCGTCCGCGCCGCCGGCTCGCCGCCGGCCGGTGGGGGCCTGCGCCGCCGAGGTGGCTCGGTCCTGTGCTCGGGCGCATCGCCGACGGCCGGTCGGACATGCCGGGACCGGTCCGTGGAGCGCCCGGCCGAACCGCGGGCCTTGCCGGAACGGGTGCCGGTGCGCGCCGAGCCGGTGCGCGCCCTGCCGGAACGGGTGCCGGTGCGCTGCCGCGCCGGGATGGACGTCGTGGTGGCATGGGCCGGACGCTGGCCGAGCGCAGCGGTCAGCCGGGTGGTGGCCTTCCGGAAAGCGATGGCCAGCCACTGCACGGTCGCACTGGCCGAGGTCGTCGCCGTAACCACGGCGGCCGTGGTCGCGGTGGTCGAAGCGCCGTCTTCTTCCGGCACCACGTCGCGCTGGCTGGCGAGATACCAGCGGGCCAGGCCGATCAACAGCACACCGGCCGACGTGAACAGCATCAACGGGAAGCGCTCGATCAACGGGTATCCGCAGTTGATCAGGACGCCCTTGATGTCGGTGAGCCGGACACCGCGGAACAGCCAGTATGCCGTCGGGACGGCGACGAACAGGATCAACGGCGGCTGGATGACCGCGGTGAACACCCCCGACCGGCGCACCGCGAGCACCGCGGCCAGGCAGCCCAGCGCGTACAGCACGGCGAAGATCCCGGTCAGCTCCTTGTGCCGCAGACCGGCGTCGAAGGCGATCCCGAACAGCGTCGTGGTGACCGCGATGACGATCGCGCCCCACCACGGCAGGCCGGGCAGTTCGATGCCGATCGGGCGCGGGCCGGTGCGCGCCGTCGACTTCACCCGCTGTGCTGACACACAACGACCGTACCGGCTATCGATGCCGGGACCGCCGAACGTTGCCGCCGGACGGCACGCGTGCCGCAGCCGGGCGACGCGGGTCGGCGCCGTTTACCTTGCGGCGATCGGTAGCGCGGCGCAGCCGGGCGACGCGGGGCGGCGCCATTTACCTAGACTTGACTTCCTGTGAGCCTGAGCCTGGGAATCGTGGGGCTGCCCAACGTCGGCAAGTCGACCCTGTTCAACGCGTTGACCCGAAACGACGTGTTGGCCGCCAACTACCCGTTCGCGACGATCGAGCCGAACGAGGGCGTGGTGCCATTGCCGGACCCGCGGCTGGCCAAGCTGGCGGAGATCTTCGGCTCCCAGCGGATCCTGCCGGCGCCGGTGACGTTCATCGACATCGCCGGCATCGTCAAGGGCGCTTCGGAGGGGGCCGGGCTGGGCAACAAGTTCCTGGCCAACATCCGTGAGTGTCACGCGATCTGCCAGGTGGTGCGGGTCTTCGCCGACGACGACGTGGTGCATGTCGACGGCACGGTGGACCCGAAGGCCGAC
>NZ_JBYCLB010000630.1:0-5436 GCF_057473705.1 Mycobacterium sp. TH-M15
CGCCAAGGTCAGTCAGGGGCTGGCCGATGCCATGGATCGACTCGACGACGACCCCGCGCTGTCGGTGGGAATCCTGACCGGCGCCGGCGGCACCTTCTGCGCCGGGATGGACCTCAAGGCGTTCACCCGCGGGGAGAACGTCATGGTGCCCGGCCGGGGCCTGGGCTTCACCGAACGCCCGCCGGTCAAGCCGCTGATTGCCGCGGTCGAGGGGTACGCGCTGGCCGGCGGCACCGAACTGGCGCTGGCCGCCGACCTGATCGTCGCCGGCCACAACGCCGTGTTCGGGATTCCCGAGGTCAAACGCGGCCTGGTGGCCGGTGCCGGTGGCCTGCTGCGGCTGCCGCAGCGCATCCCACAGGCGATCGCGATGGAGCTGGCGCTGACCGGCGGCACCCTGCCCGCCCCGCGTGCCCACGAGCTGGGCCTGGTCAACGTGTTGGCCGAGCCGACCACGGTGCGCAACGAGGCGATCGTGCTGGCCGAGAAGATCACCGCGAACGGGCCGCTGGCGGTGGCCGCCACCAAGCGGATCATCGTCGAGTCGCGAGGCTGGAGCCCGGAGAGTGCATTCGCCGAGCAGATGAAGATCGCGCTGCCGGTCTTCGCGTCCAAGGACGCCCGGGAAGGCGCGCTGGCCTTCGCCGAGAAACGCGCCCCCCGCTGGACCGCCAGCTGAGGGCCGGGTCATCGACCTCGACGCCTATCTCGCCCGGATCGGCTACGCCGGCCCGACCGATCCGACCCTGGCGACGCTGACCGGGCTGGTCGCCGGGCACGTCAGCCACATTCCGTTCGAGAACCTGGACCCGCTGCTGGGCCGGCCGGTCACCGACCTGAGCCCGGCCGGGCTCACCGACAAGATGGTGCACCACCGCCGCGGCGGCTACTGCTACGAGCAGAACGGCCTGATCGGCTACGTGCTGGCCGACCTCGGCTTCACCGTCGACCGGCTGGCCGCCCGGGTGGTCTGGATGAACCCGGCCGGGCTGGACGGCCCGCCGCACGCCGAGACGCACGAGACGCTGGCGGTCTCGGTACCCGGTGTGGCGGGCCGCCACCTGGTCGACGTCGGCTTCGGCGGGCAGACCCCGACCGCACCGCTGCGGCTGGTCGCCGGTCCGGTGCAGCAGACCCCGCTGGAGCCGTTCCGGCTGCGGGACTACCGGCGCGGCTACCTGCTGGAGGCGCTGATCGCCGACGCCTGGCAGCCGCTGTACACCTTCACCGACGACCCGCGGCCGCTGATCGACATGGAGGTCGGCAGCTGGTACGTCTCGACCAACCCGCGGTCGAAGTTCCTGCACCGGCTCAGCGTGGCGGTGGCCACCGCCGACGGGCGGTGGAACCTGCAGGACGGCGCGCTCACCCGCCACCCCCGGGGCGGCGGCACCGAGCGGATCCGATTCGACACCGCCGAGCAGGTGGTCGCCGAGCTGACCGGCCGGTTCGGCATCGACCTGTCCGGGCTGGACGGCGTCGCGGCCCGGGTGGCGCAGGTGCTGGCCGCGGAAGAACAACCGGTCCAAGAGGATTCGGCGCGGTAATCGGGGAGGTTGATCCAGTGGACACGCACACCCGGAAGCACCGGCTGCCCGACCAGGGCTTCGCCGTCGTGCGCTGGGCGCACGACCTGGAGCAGGGCCGCGGCGCGGTGGTGGTCGAGCCGGACGTGGAGCGGATTCGCCGGCCGGACGGGGCGCTGGCGTTCGTCGACACCGCCCGGTTCACCACCGTCGCCGACGGGCCGCTGTCGGTGCTGCGCCAGCTGCTGGACCGGGAGGCTCGGATGGTCGGCGCGTGGGGCAAGGACGGCTTCGCCCGGTTCCACAAGCGCTCCGCCGCCCGGCGGGCCGTGCGGGTCTGCCGGCAGCGGGGTGTGGACGCTGCGGTGGATTGGGTGCTGGCCAACGCGACCGAGGGTGAGCCGAGCGTGAACACGCTGCGCTCGGCGCTGGAGGCCCGGCTGTACACCGCGGGCGGCCGCGATGTCGACTTCTACCGCACCGAGGTGGGTCGCTGCATTGACTATCGCCGGGTGCGGCGACCTGGCTAGCACATGTGCTACGTTGACGGGGTGAAGACCGTTGGCTTGCGGGAGCTTCGCCAGAACGCCTCTGACCTGGTCCGGCAGGTCGAGGATGGCGAGGAGATCACCATCACCGTGGCAGGCCGCCCGGGTGCCCGCCTGGTGCCCGCCGCACCGCGAACCTGGCGGCGCTGGACCGATCTCGGTGACCTGTTCGCCGGCCCCGCGGACCCCGACTGGGACGCCGACCGCGATCTGATCGCGCACCATCTGCACGACCCGTGGCACAGTCGGTGAGAGCGGTCCTGGACACCAGCGTCGTCATCGCAACCGACGTCGAGCCACTGGCCGGCGAGCTGGCGATCAGCACCATCACCCTGGCGGAACTGCACTTCGGGGTCCTGGTGGCCAAACGCGGAGAGGTGCGCGCCGAGCGGCTGCGCCGGCTGCTCGCCGTCCAACGCAGCTTCGACGCGCTGCCCCTCGACGAAGCGGTCGCCGCCAGCTACGGCCAGATCGCCGCGGCCGTAGCGGATGCCGGCCGAAAACCGCGTGCCCGGTCCATGGACCTACTCATCGCCGCCACCGCACACGCACACGCCGCGCAGCTGTACACCCGCAACCCCACCGACTTCGCCAACCTCGGCGACCTGATCACCGTCACCACGGTCTGATCGGTTACCGGTCGTCAGCCCTCCACGGTGTAGCCCAGCGGCAGCAACACGCTCTTCTGCTGGGTGAAGTGCTCCACGCCCTCCGGGCCGTTCTCCCGGCCGATGCCGGAGTTCTTGTAGCCGCCGAACGGCGAGCCGGGATCGAAGGCGTACCAGTTGATCCCGTAGGTGCCGGTGTGGATCTTCTTGGAGATCTCGATGCCGTGCGGGACGTCGGTGGTCCAGACGCTGCCGGCCAGCCCGTACACCGAGTCGTTGGCGATCGCCACCGCGTCGTCCTCGGTGTCGTAGGGGATGATGCACAGCACCGGCCCGAAGATCTCCTCCTGGGCGATGGTCATCGTGTTGTCGACGTCGGCGAAGACGGTGGGCTGCACGAAGTAGCCGTCGGCTAAGTCCTCGCGTCCTTCGGGACGGGAGCCGCCGCAGACCAGCCGGGCGCCCTCATCGATGCCCTTGGCGATGTAGCCCTCCACCCGGGTGCGTTGCTTCTCGCTGATCAACGGGCCGACCTGGCTGGCCGGGTCGGACGGCAGCCCGACCGGCAGCGCCTGCACGAAACCGGCGACGGCGTCCACCACCTCGTCGTAGCGGGACCGCGGCGCCAGGATCCGGGTCTGGTTGACGCAGCCCTGCCCGGCGTTCATCACCCCGGAGAACACCAGCATCGGCACCGCGGCCGCCAGGTCGACGTCGTCGAGCACGATCGCCGCCGACTTGCCGCCCAGCTCCAGGGTGCACGGCTTGAGCGTCTCGGCGGCGTGTGCGCCGACCTGCCGGCCGACCGCCGAGCTGCCGGTGAAGGTCAGCATGTCCAGGCCCGGGTTGTCCACCAGCGCCTTGCCGGTCTCGATGCCGCCGGGCACCACCGAGAGCACCCCTTGGGGCAGGCCGGCCTCGGCCAGCACCTCGGCCAGCGCGTTGGCGCTGAGCGGGGTCTCGGCGGCCGGCTTGAGCACCACCGTGCAGCCGGCGAGCAGCGCCGGGCCGAGCTTGTTCACCGCCAGGAAGAGCGGCACGTTCCAGGCCACGATCGCCCCGACCACCCCGATCGGCTCCCGGGAGACGATGGACTGGCCGAAGACGCCGTTGCGGGTCTCGGTCCAGCGCACCTTGTCGGCGGCGCCGGCGAAGAAGCCCAGCGCGGCCAGCGAGGCCGTCCAGTGCATGGTCTCGATGATGCTCGGCGGCTGGCCGGTCTCGCCGGTGAGCAGCGTGGTGAACAGCTCCTTGCGGTCTTCCATCAGCTTGACCGCCTTGCCCAGCACCGCGGCCCGCTCGGCCGGCGCCATGGCCGGCCACGTGCCGGTGTCGAAGGCGGTGCGAGCCGCGGCGACGGCTGCGGCGACGTCGGCGGGCGCCGCCAGCGGAACCCGTCCCACGTATTCACCGGTGGCCGGCGAGCGGACCTCGATCATCTGGTCGGTGGCCGGGGCGGTCCATTTGCCGCCGATGAACAGCGTGTCGTACTCGGTTGTGCTGACAGCGCTCAACTTCGCCACTCCTCCTTGTCGCTGCGCTCTGCACCGTCGTCGGCGAGCGTCATACGCGCCACCCTACCCAGCCCGGGTCCGGTTAGAACACGTTCCAGTCAATCCGCGGGGCGGCCGCAGCACCAGCACCAGGTTGCTCACCGCGAACTCCCGCAGGCCGGGCATTCGGGTCAGCCACCAGGCCCATCGCGGGTGATAGCGGGGGAATGCGGCGACCAGCGCGCCGGTGCTGCGCGCCCAGTCCAGGCCGGAGGCCGCCGACACCGCGAACAACGACGACCCGTAGTGGTTCTTCGGCGGGTGGCCGTGCCGGCGTTGGTACCGGGCGGCGGCCCGGGCTCCGCCGAGGTAGTGGCTCAGGCCGGTCTCGTGGCCGCCGAACGGGCCGAGCCAGACGGTGTAGGACAGCACCGCCAGGCCGCCGGGCCGGGTCACCCGCAGCAGCTCTTCGCCGAGCTGCCAGGGCCGCGGTACGTGTTCGGCGACGTTGGACGACAGGGCGATGGCGTCGCAGACGTCGGCGAAGGGCAGCGCCATCCCTGAGGCGCGGACGAAGGCCCCGGCGCCGCGATCGCCGGGCGGCCCGGCGGCGTGCATCTCGGCCGGATCCGGCTCGACGCCGATGTAGTCCAGACCGGCGGCGGTGAACGCGGCGGCGAAGTAGCCGGGCCCGCCGCCGACGTCGAGCAGCCGGCGCCCGGCCAGCGGCTCGGTGTGGGTCGCCCGCCACAGGTCGGCGACCATGGCTGCGGTGTCGGCGGCCAGCGCGGTATAGAAGCGGGCCGGGTCGGACTGCTCGTAGCGGAACTCCCGGAGCAGCCGCAGCGAGCGGGGCAACGTCGCCCGGCGGGCGAATCGGTCGGTGGCGGCCACGGGCGATCGACGGATCACCGAACCCACCCTAGGGTCCGGGTGCGAATCCGCCCCCGGGCCGGGCGCGCGCCAGCGACTAGGCTCTACCGCGATGTCTGCCACCCGGCGCGAGCCCACCGACCGGCGGCGCAACGCGGTGCGCTCGGTGCTGCTGCTGTGCTGGCGCGACACCGGGCACCCGCAGGGCGGCGGCAGCGAGACCTACCTGCAGCGGATCGGCGCCGAACTGGCGGCGGCCGGGGTCGCGGTGACGCTGCGCACCGCACGTTACCCCGGCGCGGCTCGCCGCGAGCTGGTCGACGGGGTCCGGATCAGTCGCGCCGGCGGCCGCTACACGGTGTACCTGTGGGCGGGTGCGGCGATGGTC
>NZ_JBYCLB010000631.1:0-6680 GCF_057473705.1 Mycobacterium sp. TH-M15
GATGATCGGCGGACCGCTGGTCATCAGCATCACCATCATCATCGTCAGCAGGAACCAGCCGGCCCCGTGCCATCCCCACCAGATGCCGCCGACCTGCCACACCCGGTAGGTGCGGACGAACGCACGAAGGCCGCCGACCAGCAGGATCGCCGGCCCGGCGAAGGAGAGCGCCATCCGGTACGGCGGTGCGCAAGCCGCCGTACCGACCGTCGATCGGTCGCAGTTGTGCGCCCAGACCGCAACCAGCGTCATCACCAACACCGCGACGACGGTGACCACGCCGGCGAACCGCGCGGCCGCACCGACCTCACGACCGCCGCGGCCCGGCCGACCGCCGTCCGACTCCGTCATGCTGCCGTTATGCCGCCTTCCCTGTCCGGTGCCGCGCGATTCGCCGGTTGGGCGCCGCACGAACCGGATTCGATCCGGAGCGTCGCCTACCCCGGTGAGATCGAACTGTATCGCCTGGACCCGCCGCTGTCCGGGCACCGGGTGGCGGCGGCGCACTGCTCGCGGGTGGGCGGCAGAACGCCCGGGCCGGATGGGCGCCAACAACACCGACCCGGGCGCTGGAGGAGACCGGATACCGAGTGCACCGCTGAGCCCGGGTTGGCACGATGGATCAGGTGAGCAGCAGCCGGGCCGATCCGCTGGCGGCTTTCGGTGCGTTGACCCGGGACTGGTTCGCCGGCACCTTCCAGACGCCGACGCCGGCGCAGACACAGGCCTGGCCGGTGATCGCCGGCGGCGGCAACGCCCTGGTGATCGCGCCCACCGGATCCGGCAAGACGCTGGCGGCGTTCCTGTGGGCGATCGACAGCCTCACCGCCCACCCGGACCGGCCACCCGGAACCCGGGTGCTCTACGTCTCCCCGCTGAAGGCGCTCGCCGTCGACGTCGAACGCAACCTGCGCACCCCGCTGGCCGGGATCACCCGGATCGCCGAACATCATGGCCTGCCGGCTCCGGGGATCACCGTCGGGGTGCGCTCCGGCGACACCTCGCCGGCCCGGCGGCGGCAGCTGATCGCGACGCCGCCCGACATCCTGATCACCACCCCCGAGTCGCTGTTTCTGATGCTGACCTCGGCGGCCCGCGAGACGCTGACCGGCGTGCAGACGGTGATCGTCGACGAGGTGCACGCGGTGGCGGCGACCAAACGCGGCAGCCATCTGGCGCTGTCGCTGGAACGCCTGGACGCCCGGCTGGACCGGCCCGCGCAGCGGATCGGGCTGTCGGCCACGGTGCGGCCGCCCGAGGAGGTGGCCCGATTCCTGTCCGGTCCGGCGCCGACCACCATCGTCGCACCGGTGGCCGCCAAGACCTTCGAGCTGACCGTGCAGGTGCCGGTGCCGGACATGGTCAACCTGGCCGAGGGCACCATCTGGCCGGAGGTGGAGGCCCGCATCGTCGACCTGGTCGAACAGCACGGCTCGTCGATCGTCTTCGCCAACTCGCGCCGGCTGGCCGAGCGGCTGACCGCGCGGCTCAACGAGATTCACGCCGAACGGTGCGGGGTGCAGCTCTCCGCGGAGCCGAACCCGCGGGTCGGCGCCGGGGCGCCCGCGCAGCTGATGGGCAGCGGCCAGAGCTACGGCGTCCCGCCGGTGGCGATCGCAAGCGCCGCGGAGCCGGGCGCTGGGGGCACCTCCCGCTTGCGGGGGACGGGTGGCCACCCACAGGCACCGCTGGCCCGGGCGCACCACGGCTCGGTCTCCAAAGAGACCCGGGCCGCGGTGGAGGACGACCTGAAAAGCGGGCGGCTCAAGGCGGTGGTGGCCACCTCCAGCCTGGAACTCGGCATCGACATGGGCGCCGTCGACCTGGTGATCCAGATCGAGGCGCCGCCGTCGGTGGCCAGCGGGCTGCAGCGCATCGGCCGGGCCGGCCACCGGGTCGGCGAGATCTCCGAGGGGGTGCTGATCCCCAAGCACCGCAGCGACCTGATCGGCTGCGCGGTATCGGCGCAGCGGATGCTGGCCGGGCAGATCGAGACGCTGCAGGTGCCGGCCAACCCGCTGGACATCCTGGCCCAGCACACCGTCGCCGCCGCCGCGCTGGAACCGCTGGACGCCGACGCCTGGTTCGACACCGTGCGGCGCAGCGCCCCGTTCGCCACCCTGCCGCGCAGCGCCTTCGAGGCGACGCTGGATCTGCTCTCCGGCAAGTACCCGTCCACCGAGTTCGCCGAGCTGCGGCCGCGGCTGGTCTACGACCGCGACACCGGCGTGCTCACCGCCCGGCCCGGCGCCCAGCGGCTGGCGGTCACCTCCGGCGGCGCGATCCCGGACCGCGGGCTGTTCGCCGTCTACCTCGCCGGTGACCCGGCGAAGCCGTCGCGGGTCGGTGAGCTCGACGAGGAGATGGTCTACGAGTCGCGGCCCGGCGACGTCATCTCACTGGGCGCCACCAGCTGGCGGATCACCGAGATCACCCACGACCGGGTGCTGGTCGCCCCCGCGCCCGGGCAGCCCGGCCGGCTGCCGTTCTGGCACGGCGACGGGGTCGGGCGCCCCGCCGAGCTGGGCGCGGCGGTCGGCGCGTTCACCGGCGAACTGGCCGGCCTGGACCGCCCTGCATTCGAGAGCCGGTGCGCCGGTTTGGGTTTCGACGGATACGCGACCGACAACCTGTGGTGCCTGGTGGGCGACCAGCGCGCCGCCACCGGCGTCGTCCCCACCGACGCCACGCTGCTGGTGGAGCGGTTCCGTGACGAGCTGGGCGACTGGCGGGTGATCCTGCATTCGCCGTACGGGCTGCGGGTGCACGGCCCGCTGGCGCTGGCGGTGGGCCGGCGGCTGCGGGAACGCTACCGGATCGACGAGAAGCCGACCGCGTCCGACGACGGGATCGTGGTGCGGCTGCCGGACATGGACGTGGGTGCCGACGGGCAGCCGCCCGGGGCCGAGCTGTTCGTCTTCGACGCCGACGAGATCGAGCCGATCGTCACCGCCGAGGTCGGCGGGTCGGCGCTGTTCGCCGCCCGGTTCCGGGAGTGTGCGGCGCGCGCGCTGCTGCTGCCGCGCCGGCAGCCGGGCCGCCGCTCGCCGCTGTGGCAGCAGCGCCAGCGGGCCGCCCAGCTGCTCGACGTGGCCCGCGGATACCCGGATTTCCCGGTGGTGCTGGAGACGGTGCGCGAATGCCTGCAGGACGTCTACGACGTGCCGGCGCTGACCGGGGTGATGTCACGGATCGCCCAGCGGCGGATCCGGGTGGTCGAGGTGGAGACGGCCAGCCCGTCGCCGTTCGCGGCCTCGCTGCTGTTCGGCTACGTCGGGGCGTTCATGTACGAGGGCGACAGCCCGCTGGCCGAACGCCGGGCCGCGGCGCTGGCGGTGGACCCGACCCTGCTCGCCGAGCTACTCGGCCGGGTGGAGCTGCGCGAACTGCTCGACCCGGCCGTCGTCGCAGCGGTCGGCGGCCAGCTGCAGCACCTGACCGCCGAGAAGGCCGCCCACGACGCCGAGGGAGTGGCCGACCTGCTGCGGCTGCTCGGCCCGCTGACCACCGACGAGGTCGCCGCACGGGCGGGCGGTGCGGACGTGGCCGGCTGGCTGGAGGGGCTGCTGGCCGCCAAGCGGGTGCTGACCGTGTCGTTCGCCGGGGCCGCCTGGTGGATCGCGATCGAGGACATCGGCCGGCTGCGCGACGGGGTCGGGGTGGCGGTGCCGGTCGGCACACCGGCCGGCTTCACCGAACCGGTCACCGACCCGCTGGGCGAGCTGCTGGGCCGGTTCGCCCGCACCCACGGACCGTTCGGCACCGCCGCGGCGGCCGCCCGGTTCGGGCTGGGACAGCGGGTCGCCGCCGACGTGCTCGGCCGGCTGGCCGCCGACGGCCGGCTGGTGCGCGGCGAGTTCGCCGATATCCCGGGTGAGCAGTGGTGCGACGCCGACGTGCTGCGCATCCTGCGGCGCCGGTCGCTGGCGGCGCTGCGCGCCCAGGTCGAGCCGGTCTCCACGGCTGCCTACGCGCGGTTCCTGCCCGCCTGGCAGCAGTTCGGCGCCGATTCCGCGGCCGGCCGCGCCGAGGGCACAGACGGGTTGGCCGGCGTCGTCGAGCAGCTGGCCGGTGTCCCGCTGCCGGCGTCCGCCATCGAACCACTGGTGCTGGCCCCGCGGGTGCGCGGCTACTCCCCCGCGCTGCTGGACGAGCTGCTGGCCTCCGGGGAGGTGCTCTGGTCGGGCACCGGCGCGATCTCCGGCAGCGACGGCTGGATCGCCTTCCACCCGGCCGACTCCGCACCGCTCACCCTGCCCGCGGCCGCACCGGTCGACGACGGCCCGGCCCACCGGGCGATCCTGGACGCCCTGGCCGGCGGCGGCGCGTTCTTCTTCCGGCAGCTGGCCGCCGACCCGATCGATGCGGCCGAACTCAAAGCGGCGCTGTGGGATCTGATCTGGGCGGGGAGGGTCACCGGCGACACCTTCGCGCCGGTGCGCGCCGCGCTCGGCGGCCGAACCACCCGCGCCCGCGCCACACCCGCACACCGGCTGGGTCCTGGGGGCCGCCGGCCCCCGAGGCTGAGCCGGTACAGCGTCGCGCACGCCGCCGCCCGGGCCACCGACCCGACCGTGGCCGGCCGCTGGTCGGCGCTGCCCGCGCCGGAGCCGGACTCCACCCTGCGGCTGCACCACCAAGCCGAACTGCTGCTGCACCGGCACGGGGTGCTGACCCGCGGCGGGATCGCCGCCGAGGGGGTGCCGGGCGGCTTCGCCACCCTGTACAAGGTGCTCACCGCGTTCGAGGAGGCGGGCCGGTGCCAGCGCGGCTACTTCGTCGAATCGCTGGGCGGCGCGCAGTTCGCGTTGGCGTCGACGGTCGACCGGCTGCGTGGATACCTCGACGGGGTGGACCCGCAGCGGCCCGACTACCGGGCCGTGGTGCTGGCCGCCACCGATCCGGCGAACCCGTACGGTGCGGCACTGGCATGGCCGGCCGGCGGCGAGAGTTCGGCCCGCCCGGGTCGCAAGGCCGGAGCGCTGGTGGTGCTGGTGGACGGGGCGCTGGCCTGGTTCGTCGAGCGCGGCGGCCGGTCGCTGCTGAGCTTCACCGACGACGCCGAGGCGCATCGGGCCGCCGCGGCCGGCCTGGCCGAGCTGGTGGCCGCCCGCCGGGTCGACGGGATCCTGATCGAGCGGATCGACGGGGTGCCGGTGCTGACGCTGCACGACTCGGCGGTGACGGCGGCGCTGGGCGACGCCGGGTTCTCCCGCACCCCGCGCGGCCTGCGGCTGCGGTGACGAGCTGACCCGCCAAGGGAGGAAGCGGTGGACGACGACGGCGAGGGCGTGCTGCGTGACGTGGTCCGGGTGGCCGAAGCAGCCCTCGGCGACCGGCTGGCCGCGCTCTACCCGCTGGGCAGTCTGGCCCACGGCGGTTTCCGCCCGCTGGTCAGCGACGTCGACGCCGCGATGGTTCTCACCGACCCGCCACGGCCCGACGACGCCGAGCCGGTGCAGGGCGTGGGAGACACCGTCCGCGGCCTCGGGCTGCACCGGCTCTGCCTGGTCGAGCACGGCCGGCTGCAGTCGATGGACGAGCCGGAGCTGGCCGATGGGTTCGGCAGGTGGCGATCCCGGCTGCTCGACGCGGCGGGCTAGTCAGCCGCCGAGCCGGGTCAGGCCGGCCGCACCGTGATCCGGGGGTCCGGTGCCGGGCTGCAGAATCCGCTGGCGGACCGTCATGCCACCATTGTGGTCCCGGCTCAGCGCCGGCCGACGAGCTTGGTCAGGCCGCTCGCCAGCGGCTGCGCCAGCCGCGGCGAGAGCCGGTGCAGCAGATACGGCGCCAACACCTGCCAGCGCGGTGAGACGACGACCGGACGCGGCCGGGCGATCGCGCCGAGCACCGCGGCGGCCACGACGTCCGGCGACGTCCCCCGTTTGGCGTAGAACGCGACCGCCTTCTGCTGGTTCGCCGCCAGCTCGCCGCGCATGATCGAGTCACGCACGATCGAAGTGTCGATGACACCCGGGCAGACCGCGGCCACCCGGACGCCGCGTGACTTCAGTTCGGCGTCGAGGGCCTCGCTCATGCCGACCACGCCGAACTTCGACGCGCAGTACGGCGCCATCCGGGCGGTCGGGAAGAGCCCGGCCACCGAGGCGGTGTTGACGATCGTCGCCGGGCAGCCCTGGGCGAGCATCCGCGGCACAAACGCCTGCACCCCGTAGGCGACGCCGAGCAGGTTCACCCCGATCACCCGCTGCCAGTCCTCCACCGTCGTCGCCTCGATGTTGCCGCCGTGTCCGATGCCGGCGTTGTTGTGCAGGATGTCGACCCGGCCGTGGGCGGCGAACACCGTCTCGGCCAGGGCGGCGAGCTGCTCCGGCTCGGTGACGTCGACGGTGTGGCCGGTAGCGCCGCCGCCGATCTCGCTGGCCACCGCATCGACGGCGTCGGTGTGCAGGTCGGCGACGTGCACCACCGCTCCGTGCCGCGCCAGCAGCCGCGCGGTGGAGCGCCCGATTCCGGAACCTGCTCCGGTGACGACGGCGATCTTTCCGGTCAGGTCGATCTTTCTGGCCATGGCGAACCTTTCGGGACGGGAAACGACATCGGATGCGATCAGATATCCACCCGATCGCCGACCCGGACCGCCGGCGAGTAGCCGAACAACCTCAGCTGCCGCTCGCCGTAGCCGGGGGTGATGAAGAATTCCAATGTGCCCATGCGGA
>NZ_JBYCLB010000632.1:0-2297 GCF_057473705.1 Mycobacterium sp. TH-M15
GAGACATCAATTGCTTTGCAGCGCAATGCATTCCAGTGCCGACGCGGCCCAGAAGTTCGCGAAATCAATGCTGCAACGGTTCGACGTCGACTGGTCAGCGGCCGGACTCACCGGTGACGACATGGACGAACTGGGCGAACACCTGCTGCGAGTCATCCAATCATTCGTCATCGACCCGGGGCGCCCACCACGCCAAGGCGAGCAATTGCGTCAATATCTGCGGCGCTGGGTCAGCTCCGCGGTGGCGACGGCCGCTGTTGCCCGCCGGTAATCCGCACTGGCGCGACGCATCCGAGACGGCGCAGTTCTTTAGACCTCGGTTTAGAACTGCGATCGGCGGCGGCACCGGTGCGGCCCACCCGATAGGGCCGGTACCCACCAGCGGCGGTCCTGTGCGATATGAAGTTCGACGGTTCCGAGCGTCGAGCGGGGGGCTTGGCTAGGCTGATCGCCTATGCCGCTTTCCGGAGAATACGCACCCGGGGCCCTGGACTGGTCCCGCGAGAACGCCGAGCGCTACATGGCGTCCGGCGGTATCGAGGGAACCGAGATGAAGGGCAAGCCGGTCATCCTGCTGACCAGTGTGGGAGCCAAGACCGGCAAGCTGCGCAAGACGCCGCTGATGCGGGTGGAGCACGACGGGCAGTACGCGGTGGTCGCGTCGATGGGCGGGCAGCCCACCAACCCGGTCTGGTCCCACAACCTGAAGAAGAACCCGCGGGTCGAGCTGCAGGACAAGACGGTCAGCGGTGACTACGACGCCCGCGAGGTCTTCGGCGACGAGAGGGCGATCTGGTGGGAGCGCGCCGTCGCCGCGTGGCCGGACTACGCCGACTACCAGGCCCGGACCGACCGGCAGATCCCGGTCTTCGTGCTGGCCCCGGTGGGCTGACCGGCCGCGGTCACCCGACCAGGCGACCACAGTAACTGCGTTACTGTGATTCTGTGAAGAATATCACGGTGTCGGTCTCCGACGACGTCTACCGCCAGGCCCGGATCCGGGCCGCCGAGGCCGGTACGTCGCTGAGCGCCATGGTCGCCGGGTTCCTCACCTCGCTCTCCGAGGGCGATGCGGAGTTCGCCCGGCTGGCGGCGAAACAGCGGCGGATCCAGGGTGAACTACCGGGATTCCGGGCCGGCATGCGCCTCGGCCGCGACGAGATCCACGACCGTGCGGTTCGTTGATACCAGCGTGCTGCTCTAGGCGATCTCGACTGACCGCGACGAGCAGCAGAAAGCGAAGCGCGCCAACGAAATCCTGGCGTCCCGGGATGTGGCACTCTCGGTTCAGGTGCTGCAGGAGTTCTACGTCCAGGTCACCCGGCGGAGCCGGACGGATGCACTCACCCATGAACAAGGTGTCGGGCTGGTGGAGTCGTTTCTGCGCTTCCCGGTCGCGCCGATCACCACCGAACTGATGCTGGCCGCCACCGCCACCCATCGGCGGTTCGGTATCGCCTACCGGGATGCGGCGATCATCGAGGCCGGGCGCTCGCTGGGCTGCGATGTGGTCTGGTCCGAGGATCTCGCCGACGGCCAAGACTACGCCGGCGTGCGGGTGGAGAACCCGTTCCGGCCCAGGTGATCGTGCTGACCCCGGTGTGCCGACCGGCCTGCTCAGTGGCACCATGATCCGGTGTCCGCCGAATCGAGCCCGCGTCCGGGCCGCCCGCTGGGCGGGCCGCTGTCGGCGGCCGATATCGACGCGGCGGCAAAGCGGATCGCCGCGGTGGTGCAACCGACCCCGCTGCAGCTCAGCGAGCGGCTCTCGGCGGTCACCGGTGCCACCGTCTACCTCAAACGCGAAGACCTGCAGTCGGTGCGCTCCTACAAGCTGCGCGGCGCCTACAACCTGCTGGTGCAGCTGAGCGCCGACGAGATCGCCGCCGGGGTGGTCTGCTCCTCGGCGGGCAACCACGCGCAGGGGTTCGCCTACGCGTGCCGGACGCTGGGCATCCACGGCCGGGTGTACGTGCCGGCCAAGACGCCCAAGCAGAAGCGTGACCGGATCCGCTACCACGGCGGGGAGTTCATCGAACTGATCGTGGGCGGGGCGACCTACGACCTGGCGGCCGAGGCCGCCCTGGCCGACGTCGCTCGCAGCGGCGCGACCCTGGTGCCGCCCTACGACGACCTGCGCACCATGGCCGGCCAGGGCACCATCGCCGTCGAACTCCTCGACCAGCTGACGACCGAGCCGGACCTGGTGGTGGTGCCGGTCGGCGGCGGCGGCTGCATCTCCGGGATCACCAGCTATCTGGCCGAGCGCACCCGCCACACCGCGGTGCTGGGGGTGG
>NZ_JBYCLB010000633.1:0-7336 GCF_057473705.1 Mycobacterium sp. TH-M15
GCCACACCGCCACCATCGCCCAACTCTGCCGAACCCTCAACAACACCACCACCGTCTACCCCGGCACCAGCCTCACCCTGCGCTACAGCACCAAACCCCACCGCCGACCGCACACCAATTCCTGAGCCCTTCCACCCCCATGTCTGGAGTCCTGATGTCGGACCCGGCCGTCGCGGCCGCCGGCGCCGAAACGGTGGGCTGACGCGGGCCGGACGACGTGGACTACGCAGGGCTGCCGCCGGAGATCAATTCGATCAGGATCTACTCCGGTCCCGGCTCCGGGCCGATGCGCGCCACGCCGCGGCCTGGGGCGGAATCGCCGCCGAGCTGCACTCCTATGAGGCGGTGATCACCGAACTGACCGGCCAAGCCTGGCTGGGCCCGTCATCGGAGGCGCGGGCCGCCGCCGCCCAGACCTACCAGGTCTGGCTGCTGGCCACCGCCGAACATGCCGAGCAGACCGCCGCCCCGGCCAACGCGGCGTTCTACGCGACGGTGCCGCCGACCGGGCCCGGTACGCACTGGTGGTGGCGACCGACCTGCTGGGTCAGAACACCGCCGCGATCGCGACCACCGACGGCGAGTACTACGAGATGTGGGTCCAGGACGCGGCTGCGATGCACAGCTACGCCGCCTCGTCGGCCGCGGCGACCCGGCTGATCCCGTTCACCGAACACCGGCTGTTGAACGGCGGTCGCTGAGACCCGCGTTTTCCACCTGGCGGCGGGTCAGTCCGCGCCGGGCTCCTCCGGGGTCGCATCCTGGTCGAGATCCCACGTCTGCGGCACCATCGGCATCGTCGACGCGGTGGCGCCCGATTCGCCGGTGAGCGCGGTCAAACCGGCGGCGGTGACCGCCGTCGAGTCGCTCGTCGTGCCGGGGAAGCCGATCGGCCCGGCGCCACCGTCCGACGCGGCGGTGGTCGGCGGACCAGGGTCGCCGTCCGGGTATGCGCCCGGGTCCAGGTACTCGTAGCGATATCCGCGGTCGACGCGGGATTCGACGCGTCGGTGCCGCCGCTGGTGCGGCTGCTCCCGGGCGGCTGCGGCCGTCCCGGCGGCCGCGTCCACCGGCTGCCGGGTTCTGGCCCGGGGCGGCGAACCGGTCGCCGGGGTGGCTTCGCTGCCGCGCGCCATCACCAGGTACGGGAATGCGCCACCCGCCGTGCCGATCGGCGGCGGAACCGCCGGCGGCAGGTGGCCCGGCGGAAGACCGGAGACCGCGGCAGCGGCAGGCGCGCTCGGCAGATGGGCGGGCGGGGCCGCGGTCGCCGGCGAACCGGAGGTGACCTCGCCCGGCGGCGTCTCGAAAGCGGGAGCCGTTTCGGTCGGGCCCGGGACGAGTGGGGTGGAGTCCGCGGGCGTGTCCGGCCCGTCGAGACCGGCCAGACCGCCCAGACCGGCCAGACCGGCCGCGGGCGTGGTGGCGGCCAGGCTGGGGCCGATGACCGGCGCCAGCACCATGGCGGCCTGGACCAGCGGGGGCACCAGCGGCTGCAGCGGGGGCGCGATCGCCCCGACGGCTTCACCGGCCCAGTGCGGTATCAGGGTGAACAGCTCGCCGCCTTCGCCGTGCAGGATCAAATTCTCCGCTATGGCGATCTTGTTCTCCAGCCAGTGCAGGCTGATGTGTCCGCCGTCCTGGGTGGTGGGTCCGGAATTGAAAAAATTGGATTGCCGGGACTCGGCGGCGCCCGTTCGCACGATCGCCGGTGCCGCCGGGTCGGCGGGGGTGGCGGCCACCGCCGCGGCCGCCGCGGTCTGGTAACCGGTCATGGTGATCGCCGCCTGAACCCACATCCGCATGTAATCGGCCTCGTTCAGCGCGATCGGGATCGTGTTGATCCCGAAGAAGTTCGTCGCCAGCAACCCGGCGTGCGCCACGTGGTTGGTCGCCAGCTCGGCCGGCGTCGGCATGGTCGCCAGCGCGCTGGTGTACGCCGCCGCGGCGATTTCCTGTTGGGTCGCTGCCGCCGCGCTGCTGTGGCTCTGCTGGATCAGCCACGCGAGGTATGGCACGTTGGCCGCGATGTAGTACTCGGCGCTCGGCCCCTGCCAGGCGCCGGTCTGCACCGCGTTGAGTGTCGCGCCGAGCTCTTGCGCCACCGCCGCGTACTCGGCGCTCAGCGATGCCCAGGCGCCCGCTGCCGCCAGCAGGGGCCCCGCCCCCGGACCGGAGCTCAACAGCGTCGACCACACCTCCGGCGGCGCGGCCATGAAGATCGGCTCGGTCATCGGTCGCCATTCTAATGAGCCAAAGACCCGTAAATCTAGGATAAATCCACATGGACTTCAGCAGATAAGGAAATAATCTCTCGATCGACTGGTATCTGCGGTGACGCTCAGTCGGCCAGGCGGAGCAAGAACCCACCGATGATCAGCGTCCTGGCCAACTCGGTCTGCTGCGTTTCGGTCAGACCGGGCAGGTCACCGATCCGGAACGGCTCGGTGCTCGCCGAAACGAAACGCAGCGCGGCTTCGTGGTCTTCGGCGGCGTTGACCGCCAGCTGGGCGAACTGCAACGCGAAACCGCCCGGCGCGGCCACCACCTGCGAGTAGAGCGGTGAATACTTGACCACCCGGGTCTGCGTGTCGATCTCGGCGACTCCGCCCGGGCCACTCTGCCCGACCGGGGGGCAGCGACCCCGCCGTACCAGCAGATTCTCCATCGCGCCGAGGCCGTCGTCGATCGCCGCCGGACTCTCCACCACCCGGAGCGCCTCCCGGAGCACGTCACGCAGGCCGGCCCGGATCTCCGGGTCGTCCAGGTGCCGGGGCGGCAGCGGTGCGTGGATCCGGTCGTCGTGCAGGCTGAGCCGGTGCAGGGTGTGGGTGAGCAGCGTCAACGCGGTCGGAACGTGCAGCCCCACCGTCAGATGCACAGACGGGTCGTCGGTCGTCTCCGCCGAGTGGACCCGCCCGCGCGGCAGGTAGAGCGTGTCCCCGGCGGCCAGCCGCACGTCGACGGGCGAGTCGCTGGGCGAGGGGAGCGCGTGCAGGTCGAACTCCTGACGGCGTTGCATCTCGTGCGGCGGCACCGCGGTGTCGCCGTGCAAGTGCCAGGCCTTCGATCCGTGCACCTGCAGGATCAGCACGTCGTGATGGTCGTAGTGCGGCAGGAAGCCGGTCGACCCCGGCGGGGTGAGGTAGGCGTTGACCTGGACCGGGAAGTTCAGCTCGACCTCGAGCGAGTGGGACAGCGCGGTGACCGAACGCGCGTACCTCTCCAGCCGGTCCACCACCACGGTGTGGCCGTCGGCGTAGTCCGCGCGTAGCGCGGCCAGGTCGACGCTGCCGTCGGCCAGTCGGTAGGCATCGGAGCGTTTGTTCTCGGCGAGGCGAACCGTTCGTACCGTCGACGCGTCCTGCTGGACCAGGCTGAGCAGGGCGTCGAACGGCGGCGATCCCAGCAGCTCGTCGAAGTAGTCCGGGCTGTCGCGCCGAACATGGTGATGTGTGGCGCCGAAGACATCGGCGAAGAACTCGTCGACGCCAACCGGCGCAATCAGCCACGCCAGTCCCGTCCGCACGGTCAGTCCACTTTCGTGAGCAACACCGCCTGCTCGAAGGGGAGCCGGGCGAACAGCCACCGCCACCGCGGCAGCACCTGCGCCGCCGCCTCGGCCCGGCTCACCAGCCGCGGGTCGGCGACCGCGAACGTCCGGCCGTAGCGGCGCAGCCGCCCGCCGCCGGCCGCGGTGATGTTCTTCAGCCAGTCCCGGTCCGGACCGTAGGTGAGCAGCACCGCCACCCCGTCCTGCGTGCTGAACACATTCAGTGGCGTGCGGTAGGTCTTGCCGGAGCGTCGGCCGCTGTGCTGGAGGATCCCGAAGGTCGGCAGCCAGCCGGCCCACAGCCGCTGGATCGGGTTGGTGACGTACCGGTTGAACCGGGCCAGCCGTTGTGGTAGCCGCATACTCCTCATCCAACCCGCAGCCGCGGCCCGACTCAAGCACCCACTACACCCCGTAGTCGAGCCACGCCGCCCGGCTGGGACACTGGGGGACGTGCGCAGCACCGAGCAGCCAACCGCGTCGACCGCAACCTCGGCGGCGCTCTTCGCCGACGCCTGCGCGGTGATTCCCGGCGGGGTGAACTCCCCGGTCAGGTCGTTCGCCTCGGTCGGCGGCACGCCGCGTTTCATCACCTCGGCGCAGGGCTGCCGGCTCACCGACGCCGACGGCAACCGCTACGTCGACCTGGTCTGCTCGTGGGGGCCGATGATCCTCGGCCACGCCCACCCGGCGGTGGTCGACGCGGTCCGTGAAGCGGCCGGGGCCGGGTTGTCGTTCGGGGCGCCGACGGCGACCGAGACCGCGCTGGCCACCGAGATCATCGCCCGGGTCCCGGCGGTGGCTAAGCTGCGGCTGGTCAACTCCGGCACCGAGGCCACCATGAGCGCGCTGCGGCTGGCCCGTGGCTGCACCGGCCGGGCCAAGGTGGTCAAGTTCGCCGGCTGCTACCACGGCCACGTCGACGCGCTGCTGGCCGACGCCGGCTCCGGGGTGGCCACGCTGGGTCTGGGTGACGACCCGCAGCGCCCGGCTTCGCCGCGCTTGCGATCGTCACCGGGTCTGGGTGACGACCCGCAGCGCCCGGCTTCGCCGCGCTTGCGATCGTCACCGGGGCTGCCGTCCTCGCCGGGGGTGACCGGCGCCACCGCCGCCGACACGATCGTGTTGCCCTACAACGACATCGACGCCGTGCAACAGACGTTCGACCGGCTCGGCGACCAGATCGCCGCGGTGATCACCGAAGCCAGCCCGGGCAACATGGGGGTGGTGCCGCCGGCGCCCGGGTACAACGCCGCGCTGCGGGCGATCAGCGCCGAGCACGGCGCGCTGCTCATCGTCGACGAGGTGATGACCGGCTTCCGGGTGAGCGCGAGCGGCTGGTACGGGCTGGATCCGGTGGACGCCGACCTGTTCACCTTCGGCAAGGTGATGAGCGGCGGGCTGCCGGCCGCGGCGTTCGGCGGCCGCGCCGAGGTGATGGAGCGACTGGCCCCGCTCGGCCCGGTGTATCAGGCCGGTACCCTGTCCGGGAACCCGGTGGCCACCGCCGCCGGGCTGGCCACGCTGCGGGCCGCCGACGCCGCCGTCTACGCCGCACTCGACGCCAACGCCGACCGGCTGACCGGGCTGCTCTCCACGGAGCTGACGGCCGCCGGTGTGCCGCACCAGATTCCGCGGGCCGGCAACATGTTCAGCGTGTTCTTCGCCGAGGCGCCGGTCACCGATTTCAGCACCGCCCGGGCGAGCCAGACCTGGCGGTATCCGCCGTTCTTCCACGCGCTGCTCGACGCCGGCGTGTACCCGCCGTGCAGCGCCTTCGAGGCGTGGTTCGTCTCGGCGGCGCTGGACGACGACGCGTTCGATGTGATCGCTCGCGCGCTGCCGGCCGCGGCCCGCGCCGCCGCCGCGGCCCGGCCGGAGCGGCGCTGATGGCCGAGCAGACCCGGGTGCACCTGATCCGGCACGGCGAGGTGGACAACCCGGAGGGCATCTTGTACGGGCGACTGCCCGGATTCTCGCTGTCGGCGACCGGCCGGGCACAGGCCGAAGCGGTCGCCGAGGCGCTGGCCGACCGGGACATCGTCGCGGTGATCGCCTCCCCGCTGCAGCGCGCCCAGGAGACCGCCGCGCCAATCGCGGCGGCGCACGGCCTGGGCGCGGACACCGACGCCGACCTGATCGAATCGACCAACACCTTCCAGGGCAAGAAGGTCTCGCCGGGCGACGGCGCCTGGCGTAGCCCGCGGGTCTGGTGGCAGCTGCGCAACCCGTTCACCCCGTCGTGGGGGGAGCCGTACGCGCAGATCGCGGCGCGGATGGCCACCGCGGTGGAGAAGGCGCGGGTCCGCGTCGCCGGCCACGAAGCGGTCTGTGTCAGTCATCAGCTGCCGGTGTGGACGGCACGGATGTATCTGACCGGCCACCGGCTCTGGCACGACCCGCGCCGCCGCGAGTGCGCGCTGGCGTCGGTGACCTCGCTGGTCTACGACGGCGACCGGCTGGTCGACGTCGAGTACTCCACCCCGGCCGGCGGGTGAGCATGCCGGCCCGGTCGGTGCGCGCCGTTCTCGCTGTACCCGCTGCGCTCGTGGCGCTGATGCTCGGTTGTGTCGGCTGCTCGGTCGGCGACGACGCGGTGACCCACGGCGGCGCGTTCGAGTTCGTCTCACCCGGCGGCAAGACCGAGATCTTCTACGACCCGCCGGAGACCCGCGGACACCCCGGCGCGGTGGCCGGGCCGGACCTGATGGACCCGCGCCGCACCGTCGGCGTCGACGACTTCCCCGGCCAGGTCGTCGTCCTCAACGTCTGGGGGCAGTGGTGCGGGCCGTGTCGCACCGAGATCGACCAGCTGCAAAAGGTCTACGACCAGACCCGGGGCAGTGGGGTGGCGTTTCTGGGCATCGACGTCCGCGACTACGTGCTGCCGGCGGCCCAGGACTTCGTCAACGACCGCAAGGTCAGCTATCCGTCGATCTACGACCCGGCGATGCGCACCATGATCGCCTTCGGCGGCCGGTATCCGTCGACGATCATCCCGGCCACCCTGGTGCTCGATCGCCAGCACCGGGTGGCCGCGGTGTTCCTGCGGGCCCTGCTCGCCGACGACCTGCGTCCGGTGGTGCAGCGGCTGGCCGCCGAAGGCGGGAGCGGGCCGTCGTGACCGGGTTCGCCGAGTTCTCATCGACCACTGCCTCCTCTGGCCCGCTGCTGCTGGCGCTGGCGCTGGCGACGCTCGCCGGGCTGGTGTCGTTCGCCTCCCCGTGCGTGGTGCCGCTGGTGCCGGGCTACCTGTCGTATCTGGCCGCGGTCGTCGGCGTCGACGTGGCCGACGACACCGCCGGGCACACCGGACGCGCCCGGTGGCGGGTCACCGGCTCGGCGCTGCTGTTCGTCGCCGGCTTCACCGCGGTCTTCCTGCTCGGCACCGTCGCCGTGCTCGGCATGACCACCACGCTGATCACCAACCAGCTGCGGCTGCAGCAGGTCGGCGGGGCGCTGACCATCGTGATGGGGCTGGTCTTCGTCGGGCTGATCCCGGCGCTGCAGCGCCCGGTCCGGTTCACCCCGCGGCGGCTCTCCACGGTGCTGGGGGCGCCGCTGCTGGGCGCGGTCTTCGCGCTGGGCTGGACCCCGTGCCTGGGGCCGACACTGACCGGGGTGGTCGCGGTCGCCTCGGCCACCGAGGGGGCCAGCGTGGCCCGCGGCGCGGTGCTGGTGATCGCCTACTGCGTGGGCCTGGGGATTCCGTTCGTGGCGTTGGCGTTCGGGTCGGCCAGCGCGGTGGCCGGGCTGGGCTGGCTGCGTCGGCACAGCCGCGCC
>NZ_JBYCLB010000634.1:0-4014 GCF_057473705.1 Mycobacterium sp. TH-M15
GGTCGCGCCGGTGTTCATCACCGGTGCCGGGGCGACGACCGGTGACTCCACCGCCGGGGCTGCCGGTGCCGCCGGTGCCGGTGGCGGCTCGGGTGCATGTGGCGGCTCGATGAACGGCGTGCTCCACGCGCCGGCCGGTGCGGTGGGCGCCACCGGCGGCGGTGGCGGTTGGGCGAACGCCGAGTCCAGTCCCGGCGACGTCAGCGGGGCGCTCGGGCCTGCGTTGGGATTCAGCGCTTCAAGGCTGGTCGTCGGCGAACTCATGCCCGGCGCCGCCGGGCCGGTCGGTGCCGTCATCGCCGGCCCAACCGGTGCCGGACCACTTGGCACACCGGCGGCGGGCATGGCCCCGCTCGTGCTGGTCACCGGCATGCCCGGGGCTGGTGCGGGCCACGGCCATGCCGGGGGTGGGGGGGGGTGGGGGGGGGGGGGGGGGGCGGGTAGCGGGAGGCCCGGGGGGAGGACCAGGTGGTGCCGGAGGTGCAGCGACTGGAGCGATCGGTGCCGGAGGTTCTGGGGGTCCTGGCGGCGGCGCTGGATTCGCGGCCGGAGCGACCGCCGCTGGAGGTTTGGGGTCTGTGGCTGGAGCGGCGACGGGGGCGAGCGGCCCGCCATTCCCTCCCGTGTTGTGTCTGCGATGAAATAGTACGCAGCGCTGATGCGTCCGCCACTCGCTTCCAAGAAGCCAGGCTGCGCTGTGAACCGGCCGAACTCAGCCCGCCGGCACCAACCGCAGACAGATCGAGTTGATGCAGTACCGCTGATCGGTCGGGGTGGGGTAGCCCTCGCCTTTGAACACGTGCCCCAAGTGGCTGTGGCAGTTCGCGCAGAGCACCTCGGTGCGGGCCATGCCCAGCGAGTCGTCGGAGCGCAGGATCACCGCGTTGGATGAGGCCGGGTCGAAGAACGACGGCCAGCCGCAGTGTGAATGGAATTTCTCGGTGCTGCGGAACAGCTCGGCGCCGCAGGCCCGGCACTGGTAGACGCCCTCGGTGGTGGTGTCGACGTACTCGCCGGTGTGCGGGCGCTCGGTGCCGGCCCGGCGCAGCACCGCGAACTCGTCGGGGGTGAGCTTTGTCCGCCACTCGTCGTCGGTGAGCGCCACCTGGGGCTGCAGAAGGGTCATGCCTTCACGCTAGCGCAGCCCTCCGCAGCCGTCAGCCACACCGGATCGATGCCGTCGGCCAGCCGCCCCTCGCCGCGCGCGTCCAGGTAGCGGAAGTACAGCACCGCGCAGACCACGATCAGCACCAGCGACCAGCCGTAGGTGATCTTCAGGTACTCCAGCGGCCGGCCGATGTACATCCAGTTGAACAGCAGCCAGCGGTCCAGGCTCATGAAGCCGTAGATGCCCAGCCAGGCCGGCCAGTTTCGCAGCACCGAGTTGGGCAACACCACCGTCATCAGGAACGGGAACAACACCATCGAGTAGTAGCCCTGCCCCAGCGAGAGCACCAGGAACGACGCGATCAGCAGCACGCCCGATGACGTCAGCAGCCAGAACCGCGGATCGCGCACCCGGTAGTAGCGGTACAGCAGCCAGAGGCTGACCGCGGCGATCGCGGTGAACAGCAGCCGCAGGAACAGGATCAGCGGGCCGGGCAGCCCGAAGAAGGTGCCGTTGCCCAGGATCGAGCTGTTGAAGTAGTCGCGGGTGCTCAAGATGTAGGGCACGGTGTTCTTGAAGAAGTCCAGCGGGTGGCTCACCAACGGCAGCGCGGCAACGTTGAACGCCAGCGGAACGCCGATCGCGGTGGCCAGCGTCCGCCACTGCCGACTCAGCAGCGGCAGCAACAGCAGCGGCCCGAGCACCGGTTTGACCACCAGCGTCAGCCCGATCGCGACCCCGGCGCACCACTGATGGTTCAGCCGGCTGTCCAGCAGCCACCGGAAGAACAACACTTCCAACAGCAGGATGACCCCGTTGATGTTGGTGAAGACCAGGGTGTTGGTGACGCTCTCGGTGCAGAACATCGCCAGCAGCAGCGCGGGGGCCGCCACCGACGTCAGCGTGTAGTCGAACAGCCGCAGCAGCAGGTAGGCGGCGAGCAGGATGGCGATCACGTTGGTCAAGATGAACGTGTACCGGGAGACCGTCTCGGGCAGGTACCCGAACGGCGCCATCAGCAATGTGCCGCCCGGCGGGTACAGGTAGTGCGGGTCGACGTAGTCGAAGTGTTCGTTGTAGATGTCCAGCCCGTGCCGGAAGTTCTGCACCGCCCGGTAGACCGGCTTGAAGTCGTCGGTGATGTTGCCGTTGGTGGTCAGCACCACGGTGCGGTGGATGACCGACAGGATGGCCGCCGGCCAGAGCACCGACCGCCACACCGTCGAGTTGCTGGGTGCGCTGGTGGGGGGGCGAAACGCCGCCAGCACGCGGTCGCGAAGGTCGACTGCGGTCACCAGCGAACCGTACACCGGGCGCCCGCTGCGGCGTCGGCTGAGGTTGGGCTCAGGCCGGGCAGTAGGTGTCGGTCCCGGGCAGGGTGCCATCGTCGAGGTATCCGATGATCGGCGGCACCGCGCAGGACGAGTAGATCGCGGCGCCGTGACCGATGCCCTGCCACATCACCCGCCGGCCGGTTGCCTGGGCGTTGACGATGGTGGCGGCGGTGGCCGCGATCCCTTCCTCGCCGACGATCGGGTCGTTCCGCACCCCGAGCAGCATGACGTTGATCTTCAGATCCGCCGGCGCCGTCGGCGCCGAGCTGCTCGGCCAGCTCAGACATTTGGCCAGGTCCAGCGCCGCGACCGAGCCGAACTCGGGGTACTGCTTGCGCCAGGAGACCACCAGCTCGCGCACTCGGTCCGGGGTGGGCCGGTCGAGTGAGTCGGCGCAGGCGTTGATGAACCGGCCGTCGCTGCCGAAGATGGTCTGGGCCTGGTTGATCAGGTTGGTCAGCAGGTTGTTGTCGCCCGAGCGTGCGGCGGCCAGGGCGGCGGCCAGCGCGCCGGTGTTCTTCGCGCCGTCGCCCGCTGGGTAGCCCAGCGACGTGCTGATCGCATAGGTCAGCGCAGCCAGTGATGCGCGGCCCGGACCGTTGCCGGATCGCGCGTCGCCGAGCAGCGCGTCCACCGCGCCTTTCGGGTCTCCGCCCAGCGGGCAGTTGATCGCGACGCACTGGGCGACGAACGCGTCGAAGGCGGCCTGCTGGCCTTTGACCCGCGCTTCGGCGGCGGCCTCGGCGGCCACCCCCGGCGCGATCGGCGAGTCGAGCACCAGTCGGGCCACCTTGCTCGGATACGACCCGGCGTAGGCCATCGCCACCTGGGCGCCGTTGCCGACGCCGACCAGCGCCAGCGCCGGCACGTCCCAGGTGCTGCGCAGCTCTTCCAGGTCGGCGGCGGCGTGCTCGTTGTCGTAGGCCGACTCACCGGGCGAGATGGCGTCGGTGCAATCGGTGGTGGCCTTGGTGGCGACCTCTACCAGCTTGGCCACCGGATCGTCGCCACGCTCGAATTGCGCTTGCTCCCACATGATCTGGCGCTCGGAGCGGTCCCGGCAGCTCACCGCGTCCGACAGTCCGGTGCCGCGGCGGTCCACCGCGACGATCGGGTGGCTGCGCAGCACGTCGGAGCCGGCGCGAGACAGCCAGACCGGAAGCTGCAGTGACGACGGCAGGTCCCAGCCGGTGGTGAAGACCACCGGGCCGGCGTCGGCCGGGGTCTGCGCCGACCGGGCGCGGACCACCCCGATGGTCAGCTGCGAGGACTCACCGCTGAGCGGGTTGGTGTCGGCCTCGTAGCTGGAGCACTCCAGTCGCACGCCGGGCGCTTGCGGCACCCCGGCGTCGGTGAACAGCTGCGACGTGCACTCGCGCCAGGGCAGGTCCTTCTTCGGTGCGGCGATCGGCACCGGGCCGCCGGGCTCGGGTGTGGTGGTCACCGGCTGGCCCTGCGGCCCGGCGCCGGAGTCGGTGGCGAAGCGCGGGTCGGCGGCCGGGGCCAGCGGCGCGCAGCCGGCCAGCACGGTGGCCACGGCGACGCCGGCTGCGACCAGCGTGCCGAACCTGG
>NZ_JBYCLB010000635.1:0-4422 GCF_057473705.1 Mycobacterium sp. TH-M15
GTGGCACGTCGCCGAGCGCACCCCGGCTGCCTCCAACGACCGTTGCGTGTACCAGGCCGGGTTGCTGTACCTGGCCGCGGTGGCCGCCGGGATCACCGAGGACCACGAGACGATCGTCGCGAACCTGCTCGACGCGTTGGGGTGGATGTGCGGCGACGGCTCCCCGATCACGGCGGGGTCGGCCGCCGCGGCGGCGGCCGATGTCAAGTACACGTTGCGCTCGATGGGCCTGTTGTGTCGTGACGGATCCGGCCTGGACCGCCGGGAACGACCGACCAGGAGTGCAATCGAGTTCGCCCGCGCCGCCCTCACCGCCTGGCCGCGGTAGCACGATCGTCGAGACCGGACGCGGTTGTCACACCCTTCCCGTAACGTGTTCGGGCTGCCCAACGAGCAGCGGCAGCTATGCCATGATCAGCGCGACGGGAGGAGGCCTCCGTGAGCGGCAACTTCGGGTTCCTACAGGCCCAGTGGCCCCAGCTGTACGCCGCGTTCGCCCGGTTCCTCGATGGGAAGTTCGCCACCGCCAATCAAATCCAGTTCGTCCAGCTGGTCATCGACCGATTCACCGCCGATGGCACCGTCGCACCGGAGATGCTCTTCGAGCCGCCGTTCACTGACAACGCGCCGATCGGGATCAGCTCGGTGTTCGATGACGATCAGGCTAACGACATCGTCGCGATCATCAACCAGCTCAACGACTCTGCAGACGCCGGCTGAGCTCCGGATCAACCGGTAGCCACGCCTCTTCAGTCCGTCTTATCGTCCGGCTCAGCCTGATCGGCCGCCGAATCCCCGCCGGGCAGCATCTCTTCCAGCACGGCGCGGGTGATCCGGCGGAACGCCCGCCGCGGCCGGTTGGCGTCCAGGATCGCCACCTCCAGGGTCTCCGGACCCAGATCGCGCGACTCCGACCCGTTCCCGCTGTCGGTCTTCGTCAGCGCGTCCACCGCGATGTGCAGCGCGTCGGCCAGCTCGGCATTCTCTGTATAGGACTCCTTGAGCGCGTTGGCGATCGGCTCGGTGGTGCCGCCCATCACCACGAAATGCGGCTCGTCACTGATCGACCCGTCGAAGGTGATCCGGTACAGCTCCGGAGGTTTCGGCTGATCCTGATAGGCGACACCGGCCACACACAGCTCGACCTCGTAGGGCTTGGCCTGCTCGGTGAAGATCGAACCCAGCGTCTGCGCGTAGACGTTGGCCAGCTGCCGCGCGGTGACGTCCCGCCGGTCGTAGGCATACCCGCGGGTGTCGGCGAACTGAATGCCGCCACGGCGCAGGTTCTCGAATTCGTTGAGCCGACCGGCGGCGGCGAACCCGACCCGGTCGTAGAGTTCGCTGATCTTCTGCAGTGAGCGCGACGGGTTTTCGGCGACGAACAGCACGCCGTCGGCGTAGGCCAGCGCGACCACGCTGCGGCCCCGGGCGATCCCCTTGCGCGCCAGGTCGCTGCGTTCGCGCATCGCCTGTTCGGGCGAGATGAAATACGGGAAGCTCACTTCTTGCTCCGAGTCTTCGTCGAGGCGGACTTTCCGGAATCGTCTGTGCGGGTGCGGCTTTGGATGATCTTGCGGGCGAGCTCGGCGATCCGCTGTTCGGGCACGTCGACGGCGCCGTCGGCGCCGATGGTCACCGCGGTCGGGTAGATGCCGCGGGTCAGGTCCGGGCCGCCGGTCGCCGAGTCGTCGTCGGCGGCGTCGTAGAGCCCCTCGACCGCCACCCGCAGCGCCGAATCTGCGTCGGTCACCTGCGCATAGAGCTTCTTCATCGACGACTTGGCGAATATCGATCCGGAGCCCACCGCCTGGTAGCCCTCCTCCTCGACGTGCCAGCCGCCGGCCGCGTCGAAGGAGACGATCCGGCCGGCGGTCTGCGGGTCGGTCTCGTCGATGTCGTAGCCGACCAGCAGCGGCAGCGCCAGCAGGCCCTGCATGGCCGCACCCAGGTTGCCGCGCACCATGATCGCCAGCCGGTTCACCTTGCCGGCGAACGTCAACGGCACCCCTTCCAGCTTCTCGTAGTGCTCCAGCTCGACGGCGTAGAGCCGGGCGAACTCGACGGCGATCGCGGCGGTGCCGGCGATCCCGGTGGCCGTGTAGTCGTCGGTGATGTACACCTTCTGCACGTCGCGCCCGGCGATCATGTTGCCCTGGGTCGAGCGCCGGTCACCGGCCATCACCACCCCGCCTGGGTACTTCAGCGCCACGATGGTGGTCCCGTGCGGCAGCTGGACCGCGCCGTCCCTCGTGTCGACGCCGCCGGCGGCACCCACCGGGAGCAGCTCCGGCGCCCGACGACGCAGCAGGTCGGAGAACGACGACAGGTCCACCGGGTGGGCCGGCAGGCCGGGGGTTGCGGAGTTAGCGGGGAGCCGATCGGAGAAAGGCCAGCTCACTGGCCGCCCTTTTGGACGTAGGCGCGGACGAAGTCCTCGGCGTTCTCCTCGAGAACGTCGTCGATCTCGTCAAGCAGGTCGTCGGTCTCCCCCGCCAGCTTCTCGCGGCGCTCCTGGCCGGCGGCCGTGCTGGCCGTGGCGTCGTCGTCTTCCCCGCCGCCACCGCCGCGCTTGGTCTGCTCCTGCGCCATCGCTGCCTCCTGCATCGTCATCGGCTGGCGCATCGCGCGCTCACCGGTTTCTCCACCCTACCGCCGGTCCCGGTCAGGCACCGGACGTCAGGTCGTCAGTTGGCCGACCAGTTCGGCCGCGCTGTCCACCGAGTCCAGCAGCGCTCCGACGTGCGCTTTGCTGCCCCGCAGCGGTTCCAGCATCGGGATTCGCACCAGCGACTCGCCGCCGAGGTCGAAAATCACCGAGTCCCAGCTGGCCGCCGCGATATCGGCCCCGAACCGGCGCAGACACTCGCCGCGGAAGTAGGCCCGGGTGTCGGTCGGCGGGTTGTCCACCGCGGCCAGCACCTGCTGCTCGGTGATCAGCCGCTGCATCGAGCCGCGGGCCACCAGCCGGTTGTACAGGCCCTTCTCCAGCCGCACATCCGAGTACTGCAAGTCCACCAGGTGCAGCCGGGGCGCCGACCAGGTCAGGTTCTCCCGGTGCCGGAACCCGTCGAGCAGCCGCAGTTTGGCCGGCCAGTCCAGCAGGTCGGCGCACTCCATCGGGTCGCGCTCCAACAGGTCGAGCACGCCTGCCCAGGTCTCCACGACGTGGCTGGCTCGCGGGTCCGGGTCGCGGCCGTCCACCAGTTTGGCCACCCGGTCGAGGTAGATCCGTTGCAGCGCAAGGCCGGTCAGCTCGCGGCCGTCGGCCAGCGCGACGGTGGCCCGCAGTGACGGGTCGCGGCTGATCACGTGCACGGCACGCACCGGGCGGGCCAGGGTGAGGTCGCTCAGGTCGATCCCGTGCTCCGGGCCCTCCTCGATCAGGTCCAGCACCAGCGCGGTGGCGCCCAGCTTGAGGTAGGTCGACGTCTCGGCGAGGTTGGCGTCGCCGATGATCACGTGCAGCCGGCGGTACTTGTCGGCGTCGGCGTGCGGCTCGTCGCGGGTGTTGATGATCCCGCGTTTGAGGGTCGTCTCCAGGCCCACCTCGACCTCGATGTAGTCGGCGCGCTGGGACAGCTGGAAGCCCGGCTCGTCGCCGGCCGAACCGATCCCGACTCGCCCGGAGCCGGTGACCACCTGACGGGAGACCAGGAACGGGGTCAGGCCGGCGATGATCGCCGAGAACGGGGTGTGCCGGCTCATCAGGTAGTTCTCGTGGGTTCCGTAGGAGGCGCCCTTGCCGTCGACGTTGTTCTTGTACAGCTGCAGCTTCGCCGCGCCCGGAACGCTGGCGACGTGCCGGGCGGCCGCCTCCATCACCCGTTCGCCGGCTTTGTCCCAGATCACCGCGTCGAGCGGGTCGGTGACCTCCGGCGCGGAGTACTCGGGGTGGGCGTGGTCGACGTAGAGCCGGGCCCCGTTGGTCAGGATCATGTTGGCCGCACCGACTTCGTCGGCGTCGATGATCGGCGCCGGGCCGGTGGAACGGCTCAGGTCGAAGCCGCGGGCGTCGCGCAGCGGCGACTCCACCTCGTAGTCCCAGCGGGTGCGTTTGGCGCGCGGGATACCGGCGGCGGCGGCGTAGGCGAGCACCGCCTGCGTCGAGGTGAGGATCGGGTTGGCGGTCGGGTCGGACGGCGACGCGATCCCGTACTCGACCTCGGTGCCGATGATCCGTTGCATGGCGTCCAGCCTATGTGACATGTGTTGTTCACCGGCCGGGCGGTGCGGGACCGCTGCCCGGCGTACCGAGGTCAGGGGTCTTCGCCGTTGAGCAATTCCTCTGGGTGGTGGATGCGGTTGATGCGGGGCGGGCCGGTGCCGCCGGACCAGGCGAGGCGCCCTTGGTCGGTGACGACGGTGGTTTGTTCACCGCGGGTGACGGCACCGTGGTCGGTGCCGCATCCGAAGTACAGTTTG
>NZ_JBYCLB010000636.1:0-2246 GCF_057473705.1 Mycobacterium sp. TH-M15
GGTCATCGGGGCCGGCGCCCTGGTGCTCGGCGCGATGCTGTTCGGCTCCACCCTGCAGCGCGACGTGCCGTACCTGCCGGACCTGCTGACCCTGTTCGTCGTCGGCGGGTTCGGCATTGGGGTGATCTCGGTGGTGCTGCCGTTGTGCGCGCTCGCCGAGGTCGGACCGCGCGAGCTCGGGCCGGTCTCGGCCATCACCTTGATGGTGTACAACCTCGGCGGGCCGGTGGTGCTGGTGATCGTCCAGGCGGTGCAGACCTCGCGCACGCTGTACCTGGGCGGGATCACCGGCCCGGTGACGAACATGACGCCGGCCCAACTCGACGCGCTCGGGCACGGCTACACCTACTCGCTGCTGTGGATCGCCGCGATCGCGGTGCTGGTCGGCGCGGCGGCGCTGTTCATCGGGTTCTCCGCCGAGCAGATCGCCCGCGCCCAGCACACCCGGGAGGCGGTGGAGGCCGGCGAGCTGTAGCCGGGGCGTGCGCCGCCGGTGCGCGGCTACCCGACCAGCCGGTCGCTCTGGAAGTAACTCAGTGCTCCTCCGCCGGCCAGCGCCAGCACAGTCGACCGGGGGTCAATCAGCTCCGGAGAAGGCGGTTCCGGGTAACAGAACTCGCTGACCGCCGCGCGCGGCGCTGACAGCACGTCATCGGCCAGTGATCCGGCGCCGAGCTCCACCCGGTGGCGCACCAGCGGGCGGTGGTCCCGGTCCACCCGCAGCGAGCCCGACCAGAACCCTTCACGCTCGCCCGATCTACCGATCTGGATTCGGTCCCGAAACCGAACCGACCCGCCGGCGTGCAAGCGCAGCGCAATGCTGGAGAAATGCCGTGCGTCGGCGGCGACGATCATCGGTTCGAGATCGACGTCGAGCTCGCCGGCCACATCGATCTGCCAGTTCGCGTGGGAGGTTCGGCTGATCGCCCCGGGCAGGGCCATGGACGCAGCGGCACTGCGCAGCTTCAGTCGGGCGCCCGGCTCGACGACGACACGAATCTCGATGGTGTCGCCACCCAGCGGCGTGATGGCCGCCGAAACGAAGTGCACCGTCGCCGACCTGGTGCGGCGCGCGGCCACCGCGCCTCGGCAGTCGATGCGCGCCAACCGGTTCGGGGATGCGGCCACCGTCACCTGCGAATGCATCAGGGGCCGGCCTGGTCGCCAAGCTGGGCGCGGACCCAGGCCAGCACCGCCGTGGACGCCGGATCCTCGGTCAAGGATTGCAGTATCGTGGGCCGGCCATCGCGTACCGCCGCGGCATCGCGAGCCATCACCTCCAGGTCGGCGCCGACCAGCGGCGCCAGATCTGTTTTGTTCACCACCAGCAGGTCCGAATAGGTGACCCCGGGACCGCCCTTGCGCGGCACCTTGTCGCCACCGGCGACATCGATCACGAAGATCTGCAGATCGACCAATCCGGAGGAGAACGTCGCGGTCAGGTTGTCACCGCCCGACTCGACCAGGATCAGGTCGAGGGTGTGCTGGGCGGCGATCAGGTCGTCGATCGCGTCCAGGTTGGCCGTGATGTCGTCGCGGATAGCGGTGTGCGGACAACCGCCGGTCTGCACGGCGGCGATCCGGTCGTCGGGTAGCACGGCATGCTTGCGCAGGAAGTCCGCGTCTTCGGTGGTGTAGATGTCGTTGGTCAGCACCGCCAGCGACAGCTCATCCCGCAGCTGCCGGCACAACGCCGCGACCAGTGCGGTCTTGCCGGAGCCGACCGGGCCCCCGATGCCGATACGCAGCGGCTCACCCGGCTTCCGGACGCGTCTCGGGCGTTCCTGGTGAGTGTGCGGCTCGGCGTCTAGAAAATGCGGTGGCATGGGGTTCTCCTTTCACGAAACAAACAGCGGGCGCTCACGTGCGGCGTGCCGCTGGGCGAGCGTGTCGAGCAGCGGGTCGGAGAGGCTGGCCAGCGCGGTCGTCGCCTCGGCCGCGGTGCGCTCGCACAGGTCAGCCAGCTGGAACGTCAGTGCGGCGACGTCGGCGGGGTCCAGGGCCAACAGCCGCTGCGCGGCGGTCGCCGAGCCGGTCATGGTGGTGTAGACGAGCGTCAACGCGGTCTGGCCGGGAGTCAGGCCGGATACCGCGCCAACCCGCCCGGTCACCGGGGCAAGATGCGGACGGTCACCGAGGGTCCCCCAGCAGGCGTCCGGCCACACCCGCCGTGCCAGCCGCGCCAATCCCCGTCCCTGGCTGCGCGACGCCTGTCGAGCCGCCGGGGCCGGTGTGTGCGCGTCGGT
>NZ_JBYCLB010000637.1:0-2124 GCF_057473705.1 Mycobacterium sp. TH-M15
GGCGCAGAACGTCGGGGTGGTCCGCGAACTGCTGCGCCCGCCGTATCGGCGTGCGACGGTCTTCGTGGTGACGCTCGGCTTCTTCATCCAGATCACCGGCATCAACGCCATCGTCTACTACAGCCCTCAGCTCTTCGAGATGATGGGCTTCTCCGGTCATTTCGCGCTGCTCATCCTGCCGGCGCTGATCCAGGTCGCCGCGCTGGCCGCGATGTCGGTATCCCTGGCGCTGATCGACCGGGTGGGCCGGCGGCCGATCCTGCTCTCCGGGATCGCGACGATGATCGCCGCCAACGCGCTGCTGATCGGGGTGTTCGCCGGCGGCGGGATCTTCGGCGACGCGCTCGCCCTGGTCCGGTTCGGCGGGGTGCTGCTGTTCACGGTCGGCTACACGTTCGGGTTCGGCGCCCTGGTGTGGGTGTACGCCGGGGAGAGCCTGCCCGCCCGGCTGCGGTCGATCGGCTCGTCGGTGATGCTCACCTCGGATCTGGTGGCCAACGCGATCATCGCCGCCGTCTTCCTGACCATGCTCACCGCGCTGGGCGGTGCGGCCACCTTCGTGGTGTTCGGGGTGTTGGCGGTGCTCAGCTTCGGCTTCGTCTACCGCTACGCTCCGGAGACCAAGGGCCGCCAGCTGGAGGACATCCGGCACTTCTGGGAGAACGGCGGCCGCTGGCCCGAGCGGACCGGGGCCGCGGCCCCTGACGTCGGCGAGTCGGTGTGCCGCTGATCGCCGCCGGCACGGTCGTGCTGGACGGGCGGGTCTGCCGGCCCGGCTGGCTGCGGGTGGCCGACGGCCGGATCGTCGACTGCGGCCCGGGCGCCCCGCCCACACCGGCGGAGACCGAACTGGCCGACGCCACGGTGGTGCCCGGCTTCGTCGACATGCACGTCCACGGTGGTGGCGGCGGCGGCTACGCCGACGCCGACGGGATCGGCCCGGCCGTGGCACTGCACCGTCGGCACGGCACCACCAGCACCCTGGCCAGCCTGGTCAGCGCGGCGCCGGATGCGCTGCTGGCGTCGGTGCGGGCGCTGGCGAACGCGACCCGGCGCGGCGTCGTCGCCGGTATCCACCTGGAAGGGCCATGGCTGAGCCGACACCGTTGTGGCGCACACGATCCGGCTCAGCTGCGCCCGCCCGACCGGGCCGAGATCGACGCGCTGCTGGCCGCCGGCGACGGCGCGATCCGGATGGTCACCCTGGCCCCGGAGCTGCCCGGCGGCACCGCCGCGATCCGCCGGTTCGTCGACGCCGGGGTGGTGGTCGCCGTCGGCCACACCGACGCCGGCTACGACCAGGTGCGGGCCGCGATCGACGCCGGGGCGCGGGTCGGCACCCACCTGTTCAATGCGATGGCGCCGCTGCACCACCGCAGACCGGGTCCGGCCCTGGCGCTGCTGGAGGATCCGCGGGTCACCGTGGAGTTGATCGCCGACGGGGTGCACGTCCACCCGGCGCTGCTGCGCCACGTGATCGAGACCGCCGGACCGGACCGGGTTGCCCTGGTCACCGACGCGATGGCGGCGGCCGGGGTCGGCGACGGGGCGTTCCGGCTCGGCGGGTTGGCGGTCGAGGTGGCCGCCGGGGTGGCCCGGCTGGCCGGGACGTCGACGATCGCCGGCGGCACCGCCACCACCGACCAGTTGTTCCGCACGGCGGTGTCGGTGCTCGGGCGCGGCGGCGGGCCGCCGGACGACGCCCTGGCCGCCGCGGTCCGGCTGACCGCGACCACCCCGGCCCGGGCGCTCGGGCTCGACCGGGTCGGTGCCCTGCGACCGGGCTTTGCCGCGGATTGTGTTGCGCTGGGCCGTGATCTGGACGTGCTGCGGGTGATGCGCCGCGGCGAGTGGCTGGCCGAGTAAAGCGTGTCGAACAACTGCGGGTGTGTTCGGAACCGCCCCTCTCGGGCGTCCGTTGGTTCAGGCCGCGGTGCGGTCCGGTCGTGGGCTCCCACGTCAACCGGGCGGTATTCACCAACCCTCGGGTGTTGTCGGTGGCCCGGCACGCTGCCCGACGACCCCGACCCGAACTCGTAACGCAACACTTTCTGTTGCGCTATCGTGGTGTCATGCCGGTACCCACCCGAGAAAAAGTGGTCGCCCTCAGTCATGATTTCGGTT
>NZ_JBYCLB010000638.1:0-2545 GCF_057473705.1 Mycobacterium sp. TH-M15
GTGGTGCACGACGCGTTGGAGATGATCTTCTGGCTGCCGTCGTACTTGTCGTCGTTGACGCCCATCGCGATGGTGATGTCCGGGTCGGTGGCCGGCGCGGAGATGATCACCTTCCGGGCGCCGGCGTCCAGGTGGCCCTTCGCCTTGTCGGCGTGGGTGAAGATGCCGGTGGACTCGACGACGACGTCGACCCCGAGGTCGGCCCATGGCAGCGCGGCCGGGCCCTCCTTGACGGCCAGCGCCTTGACCTTCGTGGTCCCGACGACGATGGTGTCGTCGCCCTCCAGACGGACGTCCTGCTCCATCCGGCCCAGGATCGAATCGAACTTGAGCAGGTGCGCCAGGGTGGCGTTGTCGGTGAGGTCGTTGGCGGCGACGATCTCGATGTCGGTGTTGGTGCCCTGTGCCTTGCGGGCGTCCAGCGCCCGGAAGAAGTTGCGTCCGATGCGACCGAAGCCGTTGATGCCTACCCGGACCGTCACTGCTCTCTCCTCATTTCGTACGTGGTGTGCTGGTCTTCGCCTCAAGTACCGGCCATTCGTCAACCAGCGTAGTGGGCGGGGAAAACGACGGTCCGGCCGGAGACGGAAAGCGCGCACGACGCGCAGCAACGCGGAAGATCGCCATGAACGCGATCAGGATCCACCGCCACGGCTGGCCGCCGGCGGCGAACACCAGCAGCGTCGGCACCACGAACTCCGCGGTGGTCCCGCCGACGTGGGCCAGCAGCGCCGACAGCCGGGACGGGCGCAGGTCGTCGACCGGGTCGCGGTAGAGCCGAGTCCGAGCAGCACCAGGGCGACGATCGTGGGCACCACCAGGGCGGGGCTGACCAGCCCGCCGTCGCCGTCGGCGGTGACCGGGCCGCCACCCCCCGGTGCGAGCAGCGCCCAGGATCCGGAGATCAGCACCACCGCATACAACGCGACGTCGACGACGGTCCGGGTGTCCCCGCGGGTCAGCGGCACCCGCTCCGGCCAGGGCGGCAGGCGAATCGTGTTGGGCCGCAACCAGTACAGGAAGCCGCCGATCAGCGGCGAGAACCGGCCGGTGAGCGGGCCCGATCCGCAGCCCAGGCCGAGGATCTCGTACAGCGGGGTGAAGATCACCAGCTTCTGGTACACGATCGGCTGCGACCACCAGTCCGCGATCTGGCCGAGGCCACCCAGGCCGGGCGTCAGCGAGATGACCGCGCGGCACCGCCGATGTAGAGCATGACGACTTTGACCAGGTAGAACAGGTAGGCGGCATACGGGGTGCCGAAGCCGTGCTCGGCCCAGTGCCGGCTGCACAGCTGGATGCGGGTGGACCGCGGCAGCCCGGTCCAGGCCAGCGGGTCGACGTCCGGCAACTCCGGTGTGGTGAATCCCACCTGTCAGCTCCTTCTGCGCTCGGTGCCTACTCGGGTGCGTCGAACGAGAACTCGTCGCGCAGCACCCGCTTCAGCGTCTTGCCGGTCGGGGTACGCGGAATGGCGTCGACGAAGACGATGCGCTTGGGCCGCTTGAACGCAGCCAGCCGGCCGGTGCAGTACTCCAGCACCGCCGCCTCGTCCAGGCCGGGGTCGGCGCGCACCATCACCGCCAACGGCGACTCCCCCCACTTCGCCGACCGCATCCCCAGCACCGCGACATCGGCGACTCCGGGGTGGGTCAACAGCACGTCCTCGACCTCGGCCGGGTAGACGTTCTCACCCCCGGAGATGATCAGATCCGTGATCCGGTCCTGGATGTAGACGAAGCCGTCGGCGTCCCGGACGGCGACGTCGCCGGTGCGCAGCCAGCCGTCGACGATGGTCTCCGCGGTGGCATCCGGCCGGTGCCAGTACCCGGTCATCAGGTGCCGGCCGCGGATCAGGACCTCGCCCGGGACACCGGGACCCACATCGGCGCCCTGCAGGTCGACGATCCGGATGTCGGTGTGGAAGAACGGCTTTCCGGCCGAGCCGGCATGTGACATCGCGTCGTCCGGGCCGATCACGCAGCCCGGGCCGCACGACTCGGTCAGCCCGTAGACCTGATGCACCTCGATGCCCAGATCGGCGTAGGCCTGGATCAGCGACGGCGGCACCGGGGAGGCGCCGCTCATGATCCAGCGCAGCGCCAGCGAATCCCGCAGTGCGGGCCGGTAGGCCGGCAGCATGAAGTTGAGCATCGCCGGCACCGCCAGCGTGGTGGTGATCGCCTCGTCCCGGAATACCTCCCAGATCCGCCGCGGGTCGAACTGGCGCAGCAGCACCACGGTCGCGCCCTGGTAGACGCTGCCGAACAGCGGTGCCAGCGCCGCGACGTGGAACAGCGGCAGCGCGATCAGGTAGCGGTCCCGGAACCGCATGTCAATGCTGGCCGCCATGGTCAGCACGCACCACTGCACGCTGTCATGGGTGTGCACAGCGCCCTTCGGCCGACCGGTGGTGCCGGAGGTGTACATGATGAACAGCGGATCGTCACCGTCGGCGACCGCCGGCACCGGCTCGGCGCCGGCGGCGTCGCGCAACGGGCCATAGTCGGCGACCGCCGGCACCGGCTCGGCGCCGGCGGCGTCG
>NZ_JBYCLB010000639.1:0-4949 GCF_057473705.1 Mycobacterium sp. TH-M15
CAGCCGATCCGTGAGCGCGACGTGCCCGCATTCTCCGACGACCAGCTGTAGTGAACGCTATCGGCTACCCGATGTGCAGCGGGTCGACCTGCACCCGCACCGGATGGTGGGACTGCCGCGCGCTGAGCACCCCCACCCCGCGGCGCAGCGCCGCCGCCAGCGCCAGCCCGTGCTCGCGGCCGACCCGGGCCAGCATCCGGATCACCGTAAGCTCCGCCGGGATGCCGGCCGGCCGGCGTGATCCGGCCGGCAGCGGCACCGGGCCGAGCAGGTCGGCGCCGGCCGGCAGCCGAACCTCGTCCAGCAGCGCGGCCACCGAGTCCGGGTCGCCGTCGACCGCGGCGATGTGCACGCTGGGCGGTAGCCCGACCTCGCCGCGGGCGGTGAGGTCGGCGTCGGCGTGGCCCACCGGATCCCAGCGGATCAACGATTGCACCGTCGGCAGCGACGACTCGGCGACCACCGTCACCACCCCGCCGTCGGCCCGGCCGCGGACCAGCGCGGCGGCCGCCATCCAGCGGCGCAGGGTGTCCTCGGCGGCCCGCAGATCCTGCCGGCCCAGCAGCGCCCAGCTGTCCAGCAGCAGCGCTGCCGCGTAGCCCCCCGGGGCGTGCGGCTCGGCGCCGGGCGTGGCGATCACCAGCGCCGGTCCGGGGTGGATCTCCCGCACGATGGTCTCCCCCGCCGAGGTGACCACGGTGGTGCCCGGGAACGCCCGGCCGAGCTCCTCGGCGGTCCGCCGGGCGCCGACCACCACCGCCCGCACCGACTCCGAACCGCACCGGCCGCAGCGCGGCCCCGGGTCGGCCCGGCCGCACCAGCGGCACTGCACCGCGTGCCCACCGCCGCGGCCGGGCAGTGCCAGCGGCCCGGTGCAGTGCCGACACCGGGCGATCGTCCGGCAGCGCGCGCAGGCCAGCGACGGCAGGTAGCCACGCCGGGGCACCTGCACCAGCACCGGAGCCCCGGAGCTCAGCGCGCCGCGCGCGGCGTCCAGCGCCAGCAGTGGCAGCCGCGCCGTCCGGGCCGCCGGGTCCCGCTGCTCGGCGTACCCGTCGTCGTCGAGGGCGACCACCCGGGGGCTGGCCGCCCGCACCGTCGCCCGCGGGGCCACCAGGTCGTGCGCCCAGCCGCTGCGAACCAGGGCGTGCGCCTCGGCGGTGCGGGCGTAGCCGCCGATCAGCGCCGCACAGCCGCGCAGGTGTGCCCGCAGCATCGCCACCTCGCGGGCGTGCGGGTACGGCGCCCGGGGTTCGGCGAGGGTGTCGTCCCCGTCGTCCCAGACCAGCACCAGCCCCAGGTCGGCGATCGGGGCGAAGACCGCGCTGCGGGTGCCGACCACCAGCCGGGCGTTGCCGCGCAGCACCGCCAGCCAGCGCCGGTAGCGGGCCGCCGGCCCGAGCCCGGCCGACAGCGCCACCACGCCCGGTTCGTCGATCCGACGGAGAGCCGCCCGGCACAGCGCGTCCATGTCCTGCTGATCGGGGACCACCGCCAGCGCCGTCCGCCCGGTCTGGACGGTCTGCGCGGCCGCCTCGGCGAACCGGTCGGCCCACGCCTCACCCGGCAGCGCCTGCCAGACCGCCCGGGCGGCCCGGCCCTGCCCGAGCGCGGTAAGGAACCGCCCGCCCTGGCCGTACCGCTGCCAGGCCGCCGGATCGACCGGTGCGACGACCGGCAGCTCGGCGGCCGGGGCAGTCTCGGCCTCCACCCGGGCGTGTCGCGGCGGCACCGCCAGCCGCAGCACGTCGGCGCGGCTGCCGGCGTAGCGGGCGGCGACCGCCTCGACCAGCCGGCGCACCTCGGCGGTGAGCACCGGTTCGGCGGAGACCACCCGCTCCAGCCGGCCCAGCTTGCCGGGATGGTCGGTGTCGGAGCGCCGCTCCCAGACGAAGGCGTCGACCAGCCGGCCGTGGAAGCGCACCCGCACCCGGGTGCCGGGCACGGCGGTGGCGGCCTGTTCCGGGCGCACCAGGTAGTCGAATTCACGGTCCAGGTGCGGCACCGACAACATCGGCAGCACCCGGGCGATCGGGTGCCGCTCCGCGGTGCTGGTCACTCCGCAGGTGTAGCAGACGCCGCCGACGCCGCAGCCCCGGCGGGCGTCTCCGCGCGGCCGAAGAAGAATCCGGCGGTGATCAGCGGCTGAGCCGCCGCGTAGGCCCACCAGATCGGCACCGCGAGCCCCTCGTTGCCGACGGCGAACCGGTCGATGCCGATCATCGCGTCCGACACCGCGAAGCAGACCGCGCCGCTCGCCGTCAACCGGGTGGGCAGCCGGGCCAGCAGCGCCACGCAGACCATCGCGGCCAACACCACCATGGTCACCGTCAGGAAGACGCCGTAACCCGCCCCCAGCGCGGCGGTCCAGGCGCCGGCGACCAGCCGGGCTGCGTACGGTGTCTGCATGCCGTCCGCCGATCGCTCCGCCGTCGATCCCATACTGCTGAAAGTACTGGACGCCGTCCCGTACCGGCTCGCGCTGGACGACGGCGTCGAGACCGCCCGGCGGCGGCTGCGCGAGCTACCCCGACGCCCGGTGCACCCGGAGGTGTCGGCCGAGGACCGCACCATCGACGGCCCGGGCGGCGCGCTGGCGGTGCGGATCTACCACCCACCGGCGACCGGTGCCGGGCCGCTGCCGGTGGTGGTGTTCTTCCACGGCGGCGGGTTCGTCGCCGGCGACCTGGAGACCCACGACGGCACCGCCCGCCAGCACGCCGTCGGCGCCGACGCGGTGGTGGTCTCGGTCGACTACCGGCTGGCGCCCGAGCATCCGCACCCGGCGGCCGTGCAGGACGCGATGGCCGCGACCGAGTGGGCGGCGGCGCACGCCGCCGAGCTCGGCGCCGACCCCGGCCGGCTGGCGGTGGCCGGCGACTCGGCCGGCGGCAACTTGTCGGCCGTCGTCGCCCAGCTTGCCCGCGATACCGGCGGCCCGGCTCTCTGTTTCCAGCTGCTCTGGTACCCGGCCACCACCTACGACACCTCGCTGCCGTCGTTCACCGAGAACGCCGACGCGCCGATCGTGGACCGCCGGTCGATCGCGCAGTTCAGCCGCTGGTACGCCGGCGACGCCGACCTGGGCGACCCGCCGCCGTCCATGGCCCCGGCCCGCGCGGCGAGTCTGGCCGGCCTGCCGCCGGCCTACGTCGCGGTCGCCGGGCATGACCCGCTGCGCGACGACGGGCTGCGGTACGGCGAGCTGCTGGCCGCAGCGGGCGTGCCGGTGCAGGTGCACAACGCGACGTCGCTGGTGCACGGCTACCTCGGCTACGCCGGGGTGGTGCCGGCCGCCACCGAGGCGACCGAGCGGGGGCTGGTGGCGCTGCGCGCCGCCCTGCACCGCTGACCGAACCGGCCCTCGCCTACGGTGGGCCGATGGCCCCGGCCGCCGCCGAGGCCAGTGCACCCCTAACGGCCGGCCTCAGGCCACGCTGACATGTGCCGCGGAATCGCCGATGGCTGCGCCGGCGTCGTCGCCGATCATGGTGCGCAGCAAGGCTTTCTGCTCACGCATGCCGCGGTCGGCGGCGCGCTCGGCGCCACCGGGCACCAGCAGCGCCGACGCGCTGTTGAGCAGGTTGAACGGGATCCGCAGCAGCGGATACCACGGCAACACGAAGGCCGGCAGGCCCAGCGCGCGCATCGCCCGGCGCCCGAGGAAGGCGCTGGCCAGCGAGAGGTGCTGGGCGCGGGCGAGCTGGCGGCGCAGCCCGGGCAGCGTCGGGTAGTGCCATTCCAGCGGGTCGTCGGCCATCGGGACGGCCAACTGCTTGGAGGACTCGTCGGGGTCGAACAACGCCGACGAGGTGTGGTAGAGGATCCGGATGCAGTCGCGGAAGCTGCGCGGCAGCCATTCATCCTGCACGCCGATCAGCCAGCCGACGTAGCGGGTCAGGTGCGCGATCGCGTCCAGCTCGGCGGGCCGCAGCATGATTCCCATCGCCAGCCCGCCCACCGACGGGGCGACCAGCGCGCCGACCAGGGTGGCGGCCATGTCGGTCTGGTTGACCGGCAGACCCCAGTCGTCGCCACGCCAGTCCGGCAGCGCGGTCACGTGCCGGCGCACGAACGAATGGATCAGCCGCACCCGGATGGTGGACCGGTAACCGATGCCGCCCGGGAGCAGACCGCCGTCGACGATGACGTCCAGCGCCCACTGCATGGTCTCGGCGAACCGTTTGTTGGAGCCCTTCTCCAGCGCGCCGGTGCGCAGCAGGGTCTTGTTGAACCCGGACATCTGGTACCCGCCGAGCAGCGACACGTCGCGCGCGATGTGGATGCCGTCGGCGCCGCCCCGGCGCATCGCCCGCTGCGCCTTGCGCAGCTTCTCCGGTTCGACCCAGTCGGGGGTCGCCTCGATGACACCGAAGAACGTGCGCAACGGCACCGGCGCATCGGGCACCGTGGCGATGCCATCGGCGAGGATCCGGTCGAAGACCGGCCGGATCTCCGTCATGCCCGCCGTGGACATCCACTCGACCAGCTGGTCCATCGGCTCGTCGCCGACGGTCAGGCTGTCACCGATCTCCCGCCACTGCTCGGCGGTGGGCGCGCGCAGCCCCAACAGCTGCGCGAACCGCTGAACGCCAGCCGGAACCGGGCGTGGCCGGTCCGGATGCCGGGACGGGATGCGCTGGCCCCGCTGCTCCATCAACACTCCCGAATTCGGATAACGTCTGTGTTCAGAATGTAGCCTTCGGGTATGGTGCCGTCAATGAGACGCGCGGCGGCGGTACGCGCCTACGGCGGGGTCAGTGCGGCCGACCGTCGAGCCGACCGCCGCCGCAAGCTGCTGGCGGCCGGCCGGACGATCTGGGGCGAGTCGGGCGCCGCCGAGGTGACCGTGCGCGGCGTCTGCGCGGCCGCGGGACTGATCCCGCGGTACTTCTACGAGCAATTCGGCAACCGGGACGCGCTGCTGTTCGCGGTCTCCGACGACGTCC
>NZ_JBYCLB010000640.1:0-2517 GCF_057473705.1 Mycobacterium sp. TH-M15
GACTTCACCGGCGTGCCGTGCATCGTAGACCTGGCCACCATGCGGGAAGCGGTCGGCGCGCTCGGCGGCGACCCGGACCAGGTCAACCCGCTGGCCCCGGCGGATCTGGTGATCGACCACTCGGTGATCGCCGAATTCGCCAACACGCCACAGGCGTTCGAGGCCAACGTCGCGCTGGAGTACCAGCGCAACACCGAGCGCTACCAGTTCCTGCGCTGGGGCCAGGGCGCGTTCAGCGACTTCAAGGTGGTGCCGCCGGGCACCGGGATCGTGCACCAGGTCAACATCGAGTACCTGGCGCACGTGGTGATGGCTCGCGGCGGCCTGGCCTACCCGGACACCTGCGTGGGCACCGACTCGCACACCACGATGGTCAACGGCCTCGGCGTGCTCGGCTGGGGTGTCGGCGGCATCGAGGCCGAGGCGGCGATGCTCGGGCAGCCGGTCTCGATGCTGATCCCGCGGGTGGTCGGCTTCAAGCTGACCGGCGCGATCCGGCCCGGGGTGACCGCCACCGACGTGGTGCTCACCGTCACCGAGATCCTGCGCAGCCACGGCGTGGTCGGCAAGTTCGTCGAGTTCTACGGCAACGGGGTTGCCGAGGTGCCGCTGGCCAACCGGGCCACGCTGGGCAACATGAGTCCGGAGTTCGGTTCCACCGCGGCGATCTTCCCGGTCGACGAGGAGACCATCCACTACCTGCGGATGACCGGGCGCAGCGAGCAGCAGCTGGCCCTGGTCGAGACCTACGCCAAGGCGCAGGGCATGTGGCACGAGCCGAACCACGAGCCGGCCTACTCGGAGTACGTCGAGCTGGACCTGGGCGACGTGGTGCCGTCGATCGCCGGGCCGAAGCGCCCGCAGGACCGGATCGCGCTGGCCGACGCCAAGACCGCGTTCCGCAAGGACATCCACAACTACACCAACGACCCGGACGCCGCGGCCACCGCGTCCGGCGCCGACGAAGGCAGCGGCGCCGAGCTGGCCGCCACGCTGTCGTTCGCCGACGACGGGATCGAGTCCGCCGCCCGTGGCGCCGAGGGCCGGCCGTCCAAGCCGTCGCTGGTGCGCGTGGACGGCGAGCCGGACTTCGTGTTGGACCACGGCGCGGTGACCATCGCCGCGGTCACCTCCTGCACCAACACCTCCAACCCGGAGGTGATGCTCGGCGCGGCGCTGCTGGCCCGCAATGCCGTCGAGAAGGGGCTGCACGCCAAGCCGTGGGTGAAGACCACCATGGCGCCCGGCTCGCAGGTGGTCACCGACTACTACGAGAAGGCCGGCCTCTGGCCGTACCTGGAGAAGCTCGGCTTCTACCTGGTCGGTTACGGCTGCACCACCTGCATCGGCAACTCCGGCCCGCTGGCGCCGGCGATATCCGCGGTGATCAACGAGGCCGATCTGGCCGCGACCGCGGTGCTCTCCGGCAACCGCAACTTCGAGGGCCGGATCAACCCGGACGTGAAGATGAACTACCTGGCGTCACCGCCGCTGGTGGTGGCCTACGCGATCGCCGGGACGATGGACTTCGACTTCGAGCACGAACCGCTCGGGCAGGATCAGGACGGCAACGACGTCTTCCTGGCCGACATCTGGCCGACCCAGCAGGAGATCGCCGACACCATCACCGGCTCGATCAACCAGGCGATGTTCACCAAGAACTACGCCGACGTCTTCGCCGGCGACGACCGGTGGCGGGCGATCGAAACCCCGGCCGGCAACGTCTTCGACTGGGATGAGGCCTCGACGTATGTGCGCAAACCGCCCTACTTCGACGGGATGCCGGCCGAACCGGCGCCGGTCACCGACATCGCGCACGCGCGGGTGCTGGCGCTGCTCGGCGACTCGGTGACCACCGACCACATCTCCCCCGCCGGGGCGATCAAGCCGGGCACCCCGGCCGCACAGTACCTCGACGAGCACGGGGTGAAGGTCAAGGACTACAACTCGTTCGGGTCGCGGCGCGGCAACCATGAGGTGATGATCCGCGGCACCTTCGCCAACATCCGGCTGCGCAACCAGCTGCTGGACGCGATCGTCGACGGCGGCGTCTCCGGTGGCTACACCCGCGACTTCACCCAGCCGGGCGGGCCGCAGGCGTTCATCTACGACGCGTCGCGCAACTACGCCGCGGCGGGCACCCCGCTGGTGGTGCTCGGCGGCAAGGAGTACGGCTCCGGCTCGTCGCGGGACTGGGCAGCCAAGGGCACCGGCCTGCTCGGGGTGCGCGCGGTGATCGCCGAGTCCTTCGAGCGCATCCACCGATCCAACCTGATCGGCATGGGGGTGATCCCGCTGCAGTTCCCGGCCGGGGCGTCGGCGAAGTCGCTGGGCCTGGACGGCACCGAGGTCTACGACATCACCGGTATCACCGCGCTGAACGACGGTGCCACCCCGGCCACCGTGCACGTCACCGCCACCAAATCCGACGGTGCCACGGTCGAATTCGACGCGGTGGTGCGCATCGACACCCCCGGCGAGGCCGACTACTACCGACACGGCGGCATCATGCCCTAC
>NZ_JBYCLB010000641.1:0-4354 GCF_057473705.1 Mycobacterium sp. TH-M15
CAGCAACGGCGGACCGGAGACCGGCACCTACGTGCTGGGCATCATGCTGTTCCAGCAGGCGTTCGCGTTTCTCGATTTCGGCTACGCGTCCGCGCTGGCCTGGATCATGTTCGCCGTCCTGCTGGTCCTGACGGTGGTGCAGCTGCGGCTGGCGCGTCGATACGCGGTGGGGGAAGAGTGAGCATGAGCATGAGCACCACGGGCCGGCACTCCCGGCCACGCGTCGCCCGGCTGCTCGGCGGCTACGCCGCGCTGAGCGGCATCGCCGCCTGCGCGCTCTTCCCGATCCTGTGGGCGCTCTCCGGCTCGCTGAAACGACAGGCCGAGGTCAGCCAGCCGATCCTGATACCCGCACATCCCCGGTGGTCCAACTACGTCGACGTGTTCGCCCGGATGCCGTTCCTGCGGATGCTCGGCAACACGGTGCTCTACGCGGGCGCGGTGACGGCCGGTCAGGTCTTCTTCTGTTCGCTGGCCGGGTACGCCTTCGCGCGGCTGCCGTTCACCGGCCGGGACACCCTGTTCGTGCTGTATCTGGCTACCCTGATGGTGCCGCTGACGGTCACGGTGATCCCGCAGTTCATCGTGATGCGGGTCTTCGGCTGGACCGACACCATGTGGTCGATGATCGTGCCCGGGCTGTTCGGCAGCGCGTTCGGCACCTACCTGATGCGGCAGTTCTTCGCGACGTTGCCGATCGACATGGAGGAGGCGGCCATCTTGGACGGCTGCTCGCCGTGGCAGATCTACTGGCGGATCCTGCTGCCGCACGCCAAACCCGCGGTGATGGTGCTCGTCGTGCTCACCTGGGTCAACGTCTGGAACGACTTCCTGTGGCCGCTGCTGATGATCCAGCGAAAATCCATCGCCACGCTCACCCTCGGCCTGGTGTGGATGCAGGGCGAGTACGTCGCCGAGTGGCCGGTGCTGATGGCCGCGTCGATCCTGATCCTGGCGCCGCTGGTGCTCGTCTACGCGCTGGCGCAGCGGTCCTTCGTCAGCGGCATCGCGTCCACCGGGTTCGGCGGACGGTAGGCGGCCCGATGGCCTCGGTGACCTTCGAACAGGCGACCCGGCGATACCTCGACGGCGAGCGGCCGGCGCTGGACCGCCTGGACCTGGCGATCGACGACGGTGAGTTCGTGGTGCTGGTCGGGCCGTCCGGGTGCGGCAAGACGACGACGCTGCGCATACTGGCCGGGCTGGAGCCGGTGGACGCCGGCCGGATCCGGATCGGCGGGCGCGACGTCACCGACGTCGACCCCAAGGACCGCGACGTCGCCATGGTGTTCCAGAACTACGCGCTGTATCCGCACATGACGGTGGCGCAGAACATGGGTTTCGCCCTGAAGGTGGCGAAGATCCGCAAAACCCAGATCCGCGAACGGGTGCTGGACGCGGCTCGACTGCTGGACCTGGAGCTCTATCTGGGTCGCCGGCCCAAGGATCTCTCCGGCGGCCAGCGTCAGCGGGTGGCGATGGGCCGGGCGATCGTCCGGCGTCCGCAGGTGTTCCTGATGGACGAACCGCTGTCCAACCTCGACGCCAAGCTGCGGGTGCAGACCCGCAACCAGATCGCCGAGCTGCAGCGCCGGCTGGGCACCACCACCGTCTACGTCACCCACGACCAGGTCGAGGCGATGACGATGGGGGACCGGGTCGCGGTGCTGCGGGACGGGGTGCTGCAGCAGTGCGCGGCACCGGGGGAGTTGTACCGCAAACCGGCCAACGTCTTCGTCGCCGGGTTCATGGGCTCGCCGCCGATGAACCTGTTCCCACTGCCGGTCACCGACGGCTCGATATCCCTGGGCGACAACGTGATCCCGGTCAGCCGGGACGTCGTCGGCGCGGGCCCCGAGGTGTCGCTCGGCGTGCGCCCGGAGCACCTCCGCGTCACCGGCCCCGGCGGTCCCGGCATCGAGGTGGAGGTGGACTTCGTCGAAGAGCTCGGCGCCGACGCCTACCTGTACACGCGCGTCGTCGGCGCCGAGAACGCTGCGGCGCCGGTCATCGTCCGGGTACCCGGCGGCGACCCGCCACGACGCCGCGACCGGCTGCGGCTGCGCCCCGACGAAGCGCACCTGCACTTCTTCGCCGCCGACGGCAACCGCATCGACTAGGCCCGGATGCCGTCGCGGCTACCGGGACCCAGGGTGCGCGCCAGGTGGTGCAGCATGGCCAGGAATGTCACAGCCCACGCGGCCAACGCGATCCAGCTCTCGCCCAACCCGATGTAGTAGACGATCGGCAGGTGGTCGGCGTGCCCCAGGTAAGTCCCGCCCACCCCGTACATGCCGAGCGGGAAGATCATGCTCCACAGCGGGGCCTCGTACCGCAGCGGAATGCGGTGCACGACATGGCGCCAGACGCCGGCGGCGATCAGCGGCGGGATCAGCCAGCTGCCGAACGACCAGAACACCACCGACGCACCGGCGACCAGACCGCGGGTGGCGTTGACCATCGGCGCTTCGGCCATCTCCACGATCCGGGCACCGGCAACGACTGTGATCGCGGTGGCCCCCATCGACACCCAGTACTGCGGGGTGAGGTCCTCCGGGTGCAGCGGGTACAGGAGCAGCCGTGCGGCGACGAAGATCCCGGCGGCGGCGTAGAGGCAGACCCCGACCGACCAGGAGGCCACCGCCAGCATTGCCAGGACTCGCCGCCAGGACTCCGCCACGTCCGGCTCCAGGGTGGCGGCCAGCGCCGCGATGGACTGACTGGCCACCACCCAGATGAACCAGGTACCGTTCGCCCGCTGCACGACCGGCCGTTCCGCGGTGCCGAGCACCGCGGTCCACGGCACCAGGTACCCCAGCACCAGCCAGGCCAGCGCACCAACCATGAGCAGCCCGAACGCGACGCCGTCGTGACCATCGAGAACCAGCCGGGAACCCAGCACGTCCGTCGCGGCGACGAAGGTGAACAGGCCGAACGCACGGCCGGAGTCGGACAGGTCTTCTCGGAAATCTCGGTGGAAGACGATGACGCGGGCTACCGAGACGGCCAGCAGAACGAGGTAGGACAGCACGGTGATCCACAGCAGCAGCACCGAGGCGCGGTTCGCGGGCTGGTGCATGGCGATCGACACGATGCCGGTGGCCATCACCAGCGCGAAGTAACCCGGGTTGAGCGTTCGCACCGCGTCACGAACGGGGAAGGGCCGCGCCGTGGCCGGCCGAGCGTCAGTGGCGGACACGGAGTTGGGGCCTCCGGCTCGGGCGCCGCGCCGAATACAACCGCATCCCCCGGTATAGCACGGGGCAGCCTCCGCCGACGGCGGGTTGGCGGATCGGCCCCAGCGGGGCCGGTTACTTGGCGAGCTCCTCGATGGCCAGGGTGGAGTGCGTCATCGCCGTCGCGGAGCGCATCTGGGCGGCCACCATGATCTCCTCGTCGCTGGCGCCCTTCGTCCGGGCGACCTTGGTGTGGCCGCGGATGCAGTACGGGCACTGCGTGGTGTGTGCGACGGCCACCGCGATCAGCTGCTTGGTCTTCTCGTCGACGGCGCCCGGGGCGAACGCCGCCTTGCTGAAGTTCTCCCAGGCGTCCAGGATGTCGGGACCCGGGCGTTCGACGTTCAGGACGGGGATGGCTTGCCGAGCAGCTTGCGGATCACGAACTGCATGATGCCGCCGTTCCGGTAGTAGTCGGCCTCACCGGGGGTGTCGATGCGCACCCTTGCATCGAACTCCGCCGAGCCGGCTTTGACGTGCACCGTGGACGGCAGGCCGGAGTTGAACACGGTGATGCCGGTGATGTCGATGGTCTCCTCGCCGGTCAGCCCCAGCGAGTCGGCGTCCTGGCCATCGGGGAACTGCAGCGGCAGTACGCCCATGCCGATCAGGTTGGACCGGTGGATCCGCTCGTAGGAGACCGCCAGTACCGCACGCACGCCCAGCAGCACCGTGCCCTTGGCGGCCCAGTCCCGCGACGAGCCCGAGCCGTACTCCTTGCCGGCGAGGATCACCAGCGGCGTCCCGGCCGCGATGTAGTTCACCGACGCGTCGTAGATGGTGGTCACCGGCGTGTCCGCCTGGGTGAAGTCGCGGGTGACGCCGCCTTCGGTGCCCGGCGCAAGCTGGTTGCGCAGCCGGATGTTGGCGAACGTGCCGCGGATCATCACCTCGTGGTTGCCACGCCGCGACCCGTAGGAGTTGAAGTCCTTGCGCTCGATGCCGTGCGCCGACAGATACCTGCCGGCGGGGGAGTCGAACCGGATCGACCCGGCCGGGCTGATGTGGTCGGTGGTGACCGAGTCGCCCAGCTTGGCCAGCACCCGCGCCCCGGCGATGTCGCCGACCGGCTGCGGCTCGGGGGTCATCCCGTCGAAGTACGGCGGTTGCCGGACGTA
>NZ_JBYCLB010000642.1:0-4783 GCF_057473705.1 Mycobacterium sp. TH-M15
CGATCCGGCCGCCGAACGTCTGCTCGGTCTGCTGCGGCTTCCGCCAGTAGCCGCTGGATACGTTGCCGCCACCCAGCCAGACCTCCCCGACCCGGCCGGCCGGGTTCTCGGTCCGCGTCTCCGGATCGACGATCCGTACCGGGCACGCGCGCGGCAACCCGATACTGACCTGTTCGGACCCGGACTCGTCGTCGCAGGGTTCGGCGTAGCCGGCCGCCAGTTTCTCGTAGTCGAAGCGGACGATCACCGGGCGGTGCGAGCGGGGCGCGGAGCCGGCATACACCATGGCCTCGGCCAGCCCGTACGACGGCGCAACCGCGTTGGCGGGCAGGTTGAACCGGGCGAACCGCTCGGTGAACCGGCGGATCGTCGCGGCGTGAATCCGTTCGCTGCCGCTGAGGATGGTGTGCACGCCGGCCAGGTCGAGGCCGGCCATGTCGTCGTCCGAAGGGCGGCGCGCCGCCAGCTCGAACGCGAAGATCGGCGCCGCGGTGACCGGGTGCGGATGGCTGGCCAACTGCTGGATCCACCGGGCCGGCTTCTGCAGGAACGCGATCGGGCTCATCAGCACCGCCGGACGGTCCAGGGTGATCGTGCCGCAGATGCCGAGCAGCAGGCCCATGTCGTGGTAGTAGGGCAGCCACGACACCAGCGTGGTGCCCGGCGGTGGGGCGCCGCCTTCGTCTTCCCAGTAGTCCGCCACCACCTGCTCGATGTTCGCGAGGATGTTCGCGTGGGAGACGATGACGCCCTTGGGCACGCTGGTCGAGCCGGATGTGTACTGCAGCAGGGCGGTCTTGGTGCGCGACGGCTCGGGGGCGGCCACCGCGGTGTAGAAGTCGAGGGCGTCGATCTCGATCACCGCAACCGGTGGCCCGGGCAGTGCGCCGGAGCAGGAGACGACGTCGCCGACGGTTGCCGACGTGGTCAGGATCGCCACCGGCGAGCTGTCCTTCAGCGCACCGGTGACCCGCTCGTCGTGTCGACCACCCGCCGGCACCGGCAACGGGACGGCGACGAACCCGGCCGCCATCGCGCCCAGGAACCCGACGATGTAGTCCAGACCTTGCGGCGCGCAGATCGCGACGCGGTCACCGGGAGCTCCGCAGGACGCCAGCCGCGCGGCCACCACCCACGCGCGCTGCTGGACCTGCGCCCAGGTCAGCGTCTCCGCGTAACCGGCGGGGTCGACCTCGTAATCGATGAACGTGTACGCCGGCTCGTCCGGATGTTGTCGGACACGTTCGCTGAGCAGCGCCGGAATGGAAGACTCGACCGCCGACACCATTGCACCCCTCCTGATTTTAGCTGAAAGCCCCCCTTTAATTGCCGTAGGTTCGGCTAACCCGGCCATGTTATCGGGTCCACGCCGCTACGGACAATCGACGGACGATTTAAGGCGACAAGCACCCGCGGCACATCACCGTGCCGTTAGCACCCTACGTCATGGCGATCGACGTTGATGAATCGCACCGGCGACACACCGAAACTCGACCGTCGCCGGCGGGCCGGGCCCGCCTTATCCGCGGCAATAGGCCAGGATCTTCTTCTCGACGTCGGCCACCAACTCCGGGAGATGATCGTTGAGGTAGAAGTGATGGCCGGGGAAGACCCGCGCAGAGAACTCCGACGTGGTGCGCGCCGACCAGCCCGCCACCTTCTCGGCGGTGGCGATGTCGTCGCCGTCGGCGTAGAAGGCGAAGATCGGGCAGGACACCGTGGCGTCGGGCGGGCAGTCGTAGTTGGTGATCGCCTTGAATCCACGTAGGGTCGGCAGGACTTTCGCCGCGAACTCCTCGTTCTGCAGAAACTCGGGGTTGGCGCCGGTCATCTCGCTGACCGCATCGAGCAGGCCGCGGTCGGACTCGGGGATGTCCTGGTACCCGACCAGGCCGGGGGCGGCGACCGCGGAGACGAACAGGGCGGCGACCGGGTTCCCGGCCTGCTCGAATCGGCGGGCGATATCGAACGCCAGCAGCCCGCCCATGCTGTGCCCGAAGAACGCCACCCGCCCGTCGGCCTGGTCCAGCGGGGCGAGCATCGTGCACACCCGTTCGGCCAGGTCCGGAATCCCGGTGAACGCGCCGAGGTCGTGGTTGCCGCGGCGGCCCGGATATCTGACCGCAATCCGCTTGATGTCACCGGAGAACGCGTTGGCAAACGGGACGTAGTACTGCGGCGAGCCGCCGGCATGCGGGAAGATGTAGAGCTTCGGCGGGTGCGCAGTCACCCGGCCACCTTACCGACCAGCCGGCTAACCGGCGGCCGAGCCCGTCTCGGTGGACGGCGCGCCGAAGGCGGCCACCGGGCCGAACCCGCGGCGGCGGGCCAGCGTGGCGCCGCGGCGGATCAGCGCGTCCAGCCCGACGAGCCGGGCCTGGTCGGCGACCACGAACGGGGTCGGCAGCCGGTTGTGCACGAAGCCGAACGGAGAGCGGCCGGATGCCGTCGATCTCGCCGCCATTGGCGATCGCCCCGAACATCCGGGCCAGGCTGCGAACCCGAACTGCCGGTCGGCCGCGCCGTGCACCCCCCGCGGCAGCCCGCCGCCACACGTAGTTACCCTGTGATCTGCATCGGTGAGGTCACCCACAGCAGTGAACTTACCGGCCTGTGGTAGGTGGTGGGTGATCGGACCGAAACCATTCAGCGCTTCGCTGGCGGAGATGCACAGCATTTGCCACACGCTTACCACAACGGGCCGGCGACCGAACGGGGATACCGTCATGCCGTTGACGCGCACGTCGATTCCGGAGCTGGTGGGCGAGCTGGCCCGGCGGCAGCCGGACGCGGCCGCCTATACGTTCGTCGACTACGACGTCGACCCGGCCGGGCTGCGCGAGACGCTGACCTGGTCCCAGGTGCACCAGCGGACGCTGGCGGTCGCCGCGGAGCTGGCGACCCACGGCGCACCCGGTGACCGGGTGGCGATCCTGGCGCCGCAGGGCCTCGACTACGTGATCGGCCTGCTCGGCGCGCTGGCCGGCGGGTTCGTCGCGGTTCCGCTGCCGGCGCCACAGTTCGGCGTGCACGACGAGCGGGTCGCCGGCGCACTGCGGGACTGCGCACCGGTGGTGGTGCTGACCACTTCGGCGGCGGCCGGCGACACCGCGTCCGCCATCCGGTCGGCCGGCCTCGCACCGGACCTGATCGAGCTGGACGCGCTGGACCTGCACCCGCCGGACGGGTTCAGCACGCCGGCGACCCCGGCCACCCGGCCGGCGCTGCTGCAGTACACGTCCGGGTCCACCGGAGCCCCGGCCGGCGTCGCGGTCACCCACCGCAACATCGTCGCGAACCTGGAGCAGGTCAGCGCCGACCTCTTCGAGCACGCCGGGAAGGTACCGCCACCGGAGATGACGGTCGTCTTGTGGCTGCCCTTCTACCACGACCTGGGCCTGCAGTTCGGGATGTTCTTCCCGATCGTCCACGGGCTGCACGCGGTGATCATGGCCCCGATTGCATTCCTGGCGAAGCCCGCCCGCTGGATGCAGCTGCTGGCCAGCTACCCGAAGACGTTCTCCGGTGCGCCGAACTTCGCCTTCGATCTGGCGGCGCGGCGCACCACCGACGACGATCTGGCCGGCCTGGACCTGGGCGACGTGCTGAGCATCGCCAGCGGCGCCGAACGGGTGCAGCCGGGGACGCTGCGGCGGTTCACCGAGCGGTTCGCCAGGTTCCATCTGCCCGACACCGTGCCCCGCCCGGGCTACGGCCTGGCCGAGGCGACCGTCTACGTGACCTCCACGGCGATGGGCCGGGCCCCGGTGACGGCCCGGTTCGACTACGACAAACTCTCCGCCGGGCACGCCGAGAGGTGCGCAGAGGGCGGTGTCGAGCTGGTCGGCAACGGCGTCCCGCGCGCCTGCACGCTGCGCATCGTCGACCCGGAGGAGCGGACCGAGAAGCCGGCCGGCCAGGTCGGCGAGATCTGGGTGCACGGTGAGAACGTCACCAAGGGCTACTGGCAGAATCCGCAGCGGACCGAGCAGGTCTTCGGCGGCCGGCTGGTCGACCCGTCCCCGGGCACCCCGGACGAGCCGTGGCTGCGCTCCGGGGACCTGGGCGTCATCGTCGACGACGACCTGTTCATCGTCGGCCGCATCAAAGACCTGCTGATCATCGACGGCCGCAACCACTACCCCGACGACATCGAGTCGACCGTCTCGGCGATCACCCGCGGCCGGTCGGCGGCGGTCGCGGTCGCCGGCCAGGACCGCGGGCGAAGGGGGGCGATAGCCGAGGTCAAGACCGCCGACGGCGCCGACGCCGCGGCCCGGCTCGACGAGACGAAGCTGGAGGTGGCATCGGCGATCAGCCGGACGCACGGCCTGCGCGCCGACGACCTGGTCCTGGTAGCGCCCGGCTCGCTGCCGATCACCACCAGCGGGAAGATCCGCCGGTCGGCCTGCGCCGAGCGGTACCGGCAGAATGGTTTCACCCGGCTGGACGGCTGACGGCGGCCGTTAGCCGTCGGCCGCCCGGAGAATTTGCTCGGCGGCCAGCGCGGGGGTGAGCCGCCCGGCCCGGACCTGGTCTTCGATCGCGTCACGCCGCTCCCGCACCGCCGGGTTGGCGAGCACCCGGTCGAGCACCGCGTCGCGCACCAGCTGCCAGGTCCAGTCCACCTGCTGGGCGCGTCGGCGGTCCTCGAACTCACCGGCCTCGGTGAGCACCCGGGTGTGCCGTTCGACGGTCGCCCACAGCTCGGCCAGACCGGTTCCCTCGATCGCGCTCATCGTCAACACCGGTGGCCGCCAGCTGGTTTCGCGCGGATAGATCA
>NZ_JBYCLB010000643.1:0-7223 GCF_057473705.1 Mycobacterium sp. TH-M15
TCGTGGGCGCCGGCCACCCCGGCGCCGGCCAGGATGGTCACCGCGTTTCCGGCGTTGAGCATGGAAGCCGCCGCCGCCAGCGACGGTGGGTCGGGCCGGCACACCGAGCGGGACGCGGTCACCGGCCGCTGGCCCCAGCCGGAGGCGTCGAGGCGGGCGGAGAGCACCTCGCCCGGCACCACCACCACCGCCACCCCGCTCTCCTCGACCGCGGCCCGCATCGCCATCTCCAGGATTCGCGGCGCCTGCTCGGGGGCGCTGACCAGTTCGCAGTAGACGCTGCACTCGCGGAACAGCTCCTGGGGGTGGGTCTCCTGGAAGTAGTCCGAGCCGATCTCGGCCAGCGGGATGTGCGCCGCGATCGCCAGCACCGGCACCCGGCTGCGCTGCGCGTCGAACAGCCCGTTGACCAGGTGCAGGTTGCCCGGCCCGCAGCTGCCGGCGCAGACCGCCAGCCGGCCGGTGAGCCCGGCGTCGGCCGCGGCGGCGAAGGCCGCGGTCTCCTCGTGGCGGACCTGCTCCCAGCCGAAGTCGCCGGTGCGGCGGATGGCGTCGGTGAACCCGTTGAGGCTGTCCCCGGGGATCCCGTACACCCGGCTCACCCCGCTGCGCTGCAGCGCCGCGATCACATGGTCGGCGACGGTGGCCATCGGCGAGGCTACTTGATCAGCGGGTCGCGGGGCATCCCCAGGATCCGTTCGGCGATCTGGTTGCGGGTCACCTCGGAGGTGCCGCCGGCGATCGACATGCCGCGGGCGCCCATCACCATCCGGCCGACGATGCCACCGGCGCCGTCGCCGACGGCGACCTCCGGGCCGAGCAGGTCGGCGGCGATCGCCGCGCCGTCGTTCATGTGCTCGGCCAGCAGCAGCTTGGTGACGTTGCCCTCCGGGCCGGGTCCGGTGCCGGCGATGCTGCGGGCGGCGCGGCGCAGGTTCAGCAGCCGCAGCGCCTGCTCGTCGCAGAGGAAATCACCCACCCGCACCTTGGCGCCGGCCACCGCGTCGGCGTGCTCGGCGGCCAGCTTCACCAGGTAGCGGTCGGCGCCGGAGAAGTAGGAGCCGCTGCCGCCGCCGATGCTGACCCGCTCGTTGCCCAGGGTGGCCCGGGCGACCGTCCAGCCGGCGTTGGGCTCGCCGACCACGTCCTCGTCGGGGATGAAGACGTCGTTGAAGAACACCTCGTTGAACTCCGAGCCGCCGGTGATCTGCCGCAGCGGGCGCACCTCGACGCCGGGGGCCTGCATGTCGACGATCACCATGGTGATCCCGGCGTGCTTGGGGGCGTCCGGGTCGGTGCGCACGGTGGCCATCCCGCGCCGGGAGTACTGCGCGCCGGACGTCCACACCTTCTGGCCGTTGATCTTCAGGCCGCCGTCCACCCGGGTGGCGCGGGTCTTGATGCCGGCCGCGTCCGATCCGGCCTCCGGCTCGGAGAACAGCTGGCACCACACCTCCTCCTTGCGCAGCGCCTTCTCCACGAACCGCTCGATCTGCGAGGCGGTGCCGTGCTGGACCAGGGTGAGCACCACCCAGCCGGTGATCGAGTAGTCCGGCCGCTTTATCCCGGCGGCGGCGAACACCTCCTCGATAACCAGCTGCTCGACGGCGTCGGCGGCCCGGCCCCACGGTTTGGGCCAGTGCGGCTGCACGTAGCCGGTGGCGATCAGCCGGTCGAGTTGGGCGTCCTCGTCGAGCGCGGCGATCTCGGCGGCGTCGGCGCGCACCCGGGTGCGCAGCTGCTCGGCTTCCGCGGGCAGGTCGAGGCTGTTGACGCGGGCGACGCCGGCCGCGGTGGCCTCGAAGACGTCCAGGGCCGGCGCGTCGCCGCCGAACAGCGCCCGCACCGCCAGCGCGCGGCGCAGCTGTAGGTGCGCGTCGTGCTCCCAGGTGAAGCCGATGCCGCCGTGCACCTGGATGTTGAGTCCGGCGTTGCGGACATACGCCGGAAAGGCCAGACCGGCGGCCGCGGCGGCGACCAGCTGGAACTGGGCCTCGTCCTCGCCGGCGGCGCGGGCGGCGTCCCAGACCGCGGCCGTCGCCGCCTCGGCGCCGACCAGCATGTTCGCGCAGTGGTGCTTGACCGCCTGGAAGGTGGCGATGGTGCGGCCGAACTGCTGGCGCACCTTGGCGTACTCGACGGCGGCGTCGACGCAGTCGGCCGACCCGCCGACCGCCTCGGCGGCCAGCAGCGTTCGGGCGCGGGCGATTGCGGCGCCGGCGGCGCCGGTGAGGATGTCGTCGGCCGAGACCGCGACATCCGTCAGGCTGACCCGCCCGGAGCGCCGGGTCGGGTCCAGGTTCTCCGGCACCGCGACGGTGACGCCGTCGCGGCCGCGCTCGATCAGCAGCATGTCGTCGCCGGCGCGGATCAGCAGCAGGTCGGCCAGGCCGGCGCCGAGCACGATGTCGGCCTCGCCGCTGGCCTTTCCGCCGGTCACGGAGACGTCGCCGCCGAAGCCGACGCCGGCCGCCGTCGAGCCGTCGATCAGGCCGGGCAACAGCTTTTTCTGCTGTTCGTCGGTGCCGGCGTGGGCCAGCGTCGCCGAGGTGATCACCGTGGGTACGAACGGCCCGGGGGCCACCGTCCGGCCGAGCTCCTCGATCACCACGACCAGCTCGCTCAGCCCGTAGCCGGCGCCGCCGTGCGCCTCGTCGACGTGCAGGCCGAGCCAGCCCAGCTCGGCCAGCGCCGACCAGAACGGCGGGCGGGCCTCCTCGTCGACGTCCAGCAGGGTGCGCGCCGCGTCGCGGGCCTTGTGCGAGGTCAGGAAGTCACGGGCCACCTCGGCGAGTTGGCGGTGGTCGTCGGTCAGGGCGATACCCATCGGGGCCTCCTCGTGGCTGCGGCCGCCTTAGGGCCGACGGGACCGAGCGTACTGAAAGCGCCGGTCGGCGGCGCGGCCGGGCGGGTCGGACGAGCGGCGTTCCGGGGCTACCGGTACCGCCGGTTACCCGTTACGCTGTCCGGGTTGTCCGAAGACGTCGCTCGGGCTGGCGGATGGTAGCCGTCCGAGGGGTTGTGGGGATGAATCAGATGGGTGAATCCGGGGTGCGCCGCCGAGTGACGGCTGCCGGTGTGGCGCTGGGGGGCGCCGTGGTGTTCGGGCTGACGCCGATCGCCACCGCCCCGCCGGCGCATGCCGACCTGTTCGACTTCGACTGGCTCAGCGACATCCTCGGCGCGGGCGTCGACGCGGCCGTCGGCGTCGACCCGTCGGCGGGGCTGGACTCGCTCGGCGACGTCTCCGGCTCGCTGGCGGCACTCGACACCGACTTCTCCAGCCTGGCCGACCAGCTGATCTACCAGCCGCTGCAGGCCGATTTCGACGGCTGGCTGAGCAGCCCGCTCGGCGAGCAGGTCGACGGCGTGATCAACTCGCTGGCCGGCCAGGACGTGATCGGTGCTCACGGCAGCCTGGTCGGCAACTGGCTGTTCGACGATGCCGGTGGCGCGTCGAACTCGGCGGCCGCGGTTGACTCGGCGGCCCGGTCGCTGGCGGAGACCGGTGGTGCGCCGGATCCCACTGCCGACACCGTTACGTCTGCCACCGTCCCGCTGCACATGGTCAACACCACCGAACCGGTGGCCGACATCTCGGTGGGCGGCGGCAAGGACATCCCGGTGGTGGTCGACACCGGGTCCAACGGGCTGGTCATGCCGTGGTGGGATCTCAGCTTGGCGGGTCTGCTGAAGTTCCCGGAGAACTTGGGCGTCGGCTCGTACGCCGGCGGGATGGACTACTTCTACGTGCAGCTTCCCGAGACGGTGAGCTTCGTCGGTGGGCCGAGCACCGAAACAACCGTTCCGGTCGACGTGGTGCTGTTCAGCTTCCCGACCCAGCTGGACACGCTGTCCACCGGCTGGACGCTGCCGACGTTCCTGGGTCATGACGCCGACGGTGTCCTGGGCATCGCGCCCGACGCGGTGGGCCCGAACGCGGTCGGGTCTGAGACGGTGATCCAGGCGCTGCCGGGTGATCTCGGCCAGGGTGTGCTGATCGACGAGCCCGCTGGTCAGCTCGTCTTCGGTCCCAGCCCGCTGACCGGCGGAACCACGGTCGACGGGGTGGCGAACACCCACCTGTGGGTCAGCATCGACGGCCAGAACCCGCCGGTCGAGCAGTCGGCGATCATCGACTCCGGCGGCGTCTACGGAACCATCCCCACAACGACTCCGGGTACGGCCCTGCCGGCCGGGACGGTGATCAACGTCTACGCGAACCCGGACGACACCCAGCCGCTGTATTCGGTCACAACCGGCCCGGACAACCCAGCGCCGACGACCATCTCCGCGGGGACTACCTCCAACCCCGGGTACCTGAACACCGGGTACTACCCGTTCTCGCAGATGCCGATGTACATCGGCTACGGCACCGACGGCCCGACCACCACCTTCTATCCCGGCCAGTAGCGGACGCAGATCCTCCAGCCGTCGTCGGTGCCGGACAGAACTACCCGTAACCCGGCTGGTCGGCACCCGCAATTAGGGGCGCGGACCAAACCAGGGCCGCGGGTCGGGGCAGATGTTACGTTGGGCCGCGATGGCGGTCTTGACGGCCGCTAAGCTCTGGGCCCCCATCGGGTTGCGGGCCAAGTCGAACACGTTGAACCGTGCCTGATCAAGTGAGGCGCCCGCGTGGATCTGATCGCAGATTTGGTGTCCGAGCTCGACCCACTCCGGGCCGGTCGGTTGGCCGGCGGCGTGCAGCTCATCCAAAAAACTCTGGTCGTCGGCGTTTGCCGCCGGGATCGTCGCCAGTGTGAACACAGCCACGGCTGCGGCCACGGTCTGTGCCATCCTCGTTCTCATACGCGCTAAGCGTATACCGCACAGCGGTGCAGCGACGAGGACTCGAACCCCGTCGCCGAAACCGGGAAAACCGTGCGTGACCTGGGGGTGCCGATCCCGGAGGTTACGTGAGACCGCGCCAAACGACGTGGGAACGATGAACCACGTTGACGACGTCGACACCGTCGGCCGCGGTACGTGCGTAGTACGTACCCCGCAGCGAGACGCTCACGACTCCTTCTGGAGGCACGTCGCGATTGCGCTCCGCGGCCGGCCTGTCGACGCCCAGGAGGTCGATGGTCACCGTGAATTCGTCCGCTTCCCTGGGCTGCCGCCGGCGTGGGCGCGACACGCATCCGCTCTGCGCCGGCCGGCTTCGGTGAGCGCACGCGACGCTTCGGCCGCGAGCCGGTCCAGTATCTCGGCGCCGTTGGGCGCGTCGCCGGACGCCTCCAGATGGTGCAACGCGGCGACGAGCGCTTGGCTGCACCGGGTGCAGGATATGGCTGCATCGAACATTCGCTGTGCGCGGCGCCAGTCGTTTTCGTTGCCGATGGCGCCCATCATGCCGGCGCCGACGACGGCGATCTCCATCGGGTTGCAGCGGTGCTGCGACATCTGCGGGCTGCCTGACTGGTTGTGGCTCTTCATGGTTGGGGTCCGCCTTTCGAGATGTCGCTTAGTGTCGGCAGCTCCGCGGTTTGGCGTATGTAGGCGGCGACGGCCCTGGAGGCGGGACGGTGAGCCAATGCCCACGGGTTTCCGAGGGCGGCGTACCGCAGCGCACCGAGCAGGAACTGTGACCCGCCGTCGTCTTGGATATGCGTCTTGCACCAGCCGTCGCGTGCCAGCAGCTCAATCGCCTTGGTGACGGTCTCTGACGGTTTCATGCGGTGACCTCCCGGCCCTCTTGGCGGACGAGCTTGTCGACGCGCAGGCCGAGCACCTCGACTAGGCGGACCAGGAGGAACGGGGTCGCTGTGCCGCGCCAGTCGGCGTCGAGGGTGCGGTTGACGGTTGGTCGTGCTACGCCGAGCCGTTGAGCGAGCTGCGCCCGGTTGCGGATTCCCTGGCGGCGCAGCGATTTTGAGAGGTAGTCGGTGTCCCATTCGAGAACTTGGGTTGGCTGCGGCACAGTGAGTATGTTAGCACGATCACATCATTTCTGCACCCTATCCGTTATTTATTGATGCGTCTCGTCGTATAGCTGGCTCGATAGTCGTAGATTAACGCATTGCGTTGTAACTTTAAAGTTACTATCGTCTCCTGCATGCCACGCACCGACCGCAACGGCCGACGCCTCGAATCGGTGCTCGCATACCTCGCGGACCGGCCGATCGGCGCAAAGGACATGCAGGAAGCACTCGACGTCGTCCGCAACACCTACGTGCGCCGCCGAGAAGCCGACGACTATCCGAACGCAGAAGAGCTGCGCCTCGTCGCCCGTGCCTTCGCCGTCGACTACTGCGAACTGATGGTCACCTTCGGCCTGGTCGACACCGACGAACTCCTCCGGTACGCCGCCGCAGCCGCCGGCGAGCAGCCGCCACGGCTACGCGACATGAAACCACGCACGAAAGAGAGACCCACTTGACCGCTATCGACGTCCTGGTCTGGTTCACCATCGTCGCCTCCGCGCTCGGCTTCCTGCGCAGAGGCGGTGGCTACTTCAAGCCGACCGCGCTCTACATCGCCGGACTCGCACTCGTGTCACCGGCAGCATCAGCGGCTGTCGGGCCCGCGATGTACCGTGCGGCCGGCGTATCGCACATGGAATTCGCGGCAGGCGATGCGCTGCTGATCCTGTCCGCATACAGCGGGGTAGCCGCGCTGCTCGACGGACTTGCCACCACCCCGGCGCAGCGTCAGGCATGGCTCGATCGAATGGCGAAACCCGCCGTCGCCGCAGCCATACCCACCGAACTCGTGTCGGCCTACGCATCCGACGCGATGCGCCAATCCGCCGAAATCAACAACGTCGGCGTCGTGCGCGCCGACCTGCTGCTCGTCTGCTACTGGCTGGCCGTGTGCTCGTCGATCTGCTACCTCGCCGCGCTGCGGTTCGCCGCAGTCAGCAAGTTCCGCATGCAGCCCGGCCAACGCGCCACGGTCACCATATTCCAGGCGTCGATGCTGTCGGCGTGCGCGGCGTGCGTCGTGCAGATGTGGTCCGCCATCAGCGGCCGGCCAGCCGGGCCGCACGACATCATCGCCTGGACGCTGCTATGCGGATGGGGCCTCTTGCGCACCACCGCTCACCTACACACCACGGTCCGGGGACGGAACTGGGGGCTCCCCTGAAAGTATCCTTTTGACCCGCGGTTGTCCGAGCGGAGCTAAGGACTCGCGCAGTAATTAGTTAGGTTTTCTGGTTTGGTGTGTCCACACTTGTGGTATGACGCTGCCAGCTGTGGACTCCGATTCGACCGCCG
>NZ_JBYCLB010000644.1:0-2887 GCF_057473705.1 Mycobacterium sp. TH-M15
GCTGTGCGGACATATCGTAGGTCTCGGTGCCGACACCCGTCGCCGGATACAGCCCCTCCGGGGTGAACAGCGGCTCCGCCTTGCCGGTGAAACCCAGTGGCTTCAGATACAGCTCATCCATCGTTTCGACGTAGTCGGGGAACGGCTGAGGTAGGCCACTGGGCCCCATCACCAGCGCGATTCCGCCGCCAAGCGGCGAATCGCCGGTATCACCACTGGTCAGCCGCACCAGAGGCACCTGCACATCGGGCAGCCGGGGTGCCGCCGGCGTGACGACAACCAACCCGGTGATGCTGGCCGCCGCGCTGACGTAGGCGTAAAGCATGTGCCGCATTCGTCACTCCTTTGTTCTTCTTTGTTCTTCGTTGAACGGGATAGAGTCGCTAGGCGTCTCGGAAGGCGCGGTAGATGGCGGATCCGACGAACGCCCCGAGGGTGTCGGGGCTCCACTCCCGGCCGTCGTCGTGCAGCAGGGTGCGCATCGCGCCTTCGCAGGCGGAGATGAACTGCTCCACCAGCACCGGCAGCTTCCGGTCGGCGTCGGCGGTGCCCCAGTACGCGAGCGTCGGTTGTAACAGCGTGGCGAACCGGTCGGCGATCACCGCGCGGCCGCTGCTGACGTGCTCGGCGGCGGCGGGGTCGGGTTCGACGCTGATCACCAGCCGCCACGAGTCCGCCCGGTTCGCCACCACCCGGAGCAGGGCTTGGAAGCCGGCGACGAAGACGTCCTCGTCGGCGTCGGCGCGGTCGTGTGGCAGCGCGGCGATCGCTTCCGTGACCAGCACCTCGTGCTCCCGGTCGAGCAGCTCGCGGAGCAGCTCAACCCGGTCGGTGAAGCACGAGTAGACGACCGGTCGGGTCACCCCGAGCCGTTCGGCGACGGCGCCGATGGTCACCGCCGCCATCCCGTGCTCCAGGGCGATGTCCCGTGCGGCATCCAGCACCTGAGGACGGCGCCGCTCCGGTCCCAGGTGTGGCGCGCGTGCTCGCCGGAAGGTAGTTGCTACAGGCATGGAGCAAAACCCTACAGCTGAGAATAATTCGATGCAAGCCTCACATCCGACTTGAAAAGTGGGTGGGGTCACGTTAATGTGACCAGTGGTCATAATCGTCTGGGAGGTCATATGCCGACGGTCACCTGGGCTCGTCTCGACCCGGCCCGCCGGGCCGCGGTGGTGGAAGCCGCCGAAGCCGAGTTCGCCGCGCACGGGTTCTCCGGCGGCAGCCTGAACGTGATCGCCCGGCGCGCCGGGGTTGCCAAGGGCAGCCTGTTCCAGTACTTCGCCGACAAGCGCGACCTGTATGCGTTCATCGCCGACCTGGCCAGCCAGCGGGTGCGGGCCGCCATGGAGGATCACATCCGCGGCGCCCCGACCGGGCTGGAGTTCTTCGACTTCCTCACCGGACTGCTCGACACCTGGGTCGCCTACTTCGCCGAGCACCCGCTGGAGCGGGCACTGCACGCCGCGGCCACGCTGGAGGTCGACGCCGACGCCCGGATCAGCGTCCGCTCGGTGGTGCACCGCCACTACCTGGAGGTGCTGCGCCCACTGGTCCGCGACGCGTCGCTCCGCGGCGACCTGCGAGCCGACGCCGACACCGACGTCCTGCTGTCGCTGCTGTTGCTGATCCTGCCGCACCTGGCCCTGGCGCCGTACGTCCGCGGCATCGACCCGATCCTCGGGCTCGACGACCCCACCCCCGAGCAGCCCGCACTGGCCGTACGCCGGCTGGTCGCGGTGCTGATCGCCGCATTCTCCCCGGCGGAGTCCCGCCGGGCCGAGCAGAACACCGATCACAAGCCGAACACCGATCACAAGGAGGTCAACTCATGACACGCACCCATTACGGCTCGCTCGCTACCGGCGGACTGAACTGGCAGAGCCTGCCGATGAAGCTGTTCACCGGCGGCAACGCGAAGTTCTGGAACCCGGCCGACATCGACTTCTCCCGCGACCGGGCGGACTGGGAGGCGCGGTCGGACCGGGAACGCGACATCGCCACCCGGCTGTGTGCGCTGTTCATCGCCGGGGAGGAGGCGGTCACCGCCGACATCCAGCCGTTCATGGCGGCGATGCGGGCCGAGGGCCGGCTCGGCGACGAGATGTACCTGACCCAGTTCGCGTTCGAGGAGGCCAAGCACGTCCAGGTGTTCCGGCTCTGGCTCGACGCGGTCGGGATCACCGATGATCTGCACAGCTACCTCGAATCGGTGCCGTCGTATCTGAAGATCTTCAACGAGGAGCTGCCGGGCGCGCTCAATGCGCTGACCGACGATCCGTCGCCGGCGGCCCAGATCCGGGCCGCGGTGACCTACAACCACATCGTCGAAGGCACCCTGGCACTCACCGGCTACCACGCCTGGCGCAAGGTCTGCGCGAGCCGCAGCATCCTGCCCGGCATGCTGGAGCTGGTCGGCTATATCGGGGATGACGAGCGGCGACACATGGCGTGGGGCACCTTCACCTGCCGGCGGCACGTGGCCGCCGACGACGCCAACTGGGCGGTGTTCGAGAACCGGATGAACGAACTGGTGCCGGTGGCGGTCTCCGCGGTCCAGGAGATCTTCTCCCTCTACGGCGACGACATCCCGTTCGGCCTGTCGCTGGAGGAGTTCACCGGCTACGCGATGGACAAGGGGATGCGCCGGCTCGGCACCATCGAAAGCGCCCGCGGCCGCCCGCTCGAGGAGATCGACCTGGACTACACGCCGCTGCGGCTGGAGGAGACCTTCGCCGACGAAGACCAGCACGCGTTGGTCGCCTCGGCCTAGGCTGGGGGCAGGCGGGGCAGCTCCACCGAGGGAGGCCGGATGACACGGACGCACTACGGGTCGCTGACGACCGGTGGGTTGAACTGGGACAGCTTGCCGCTGAAGCTCTTCGTC
>NZ_JBYCLB010000645.1:0-7646 GCF_057473705.1 Mycobacterium sp. TH-M15
ACGTCGGAGAACATGCTGCTGACGGTGAACAGCAGTGCCGCGACCGCCAGGGCGGCTATCACGGCCCAAGTCGCACCGCGTAACAGATCCACCGCCCAAAATGCCGCGTATTCCAGCACGCCAAGCAACGAACACGCCACCAGCGACGCCACCCCGCCGAGCGTCATGGCGGCCCCTGTCCCGGCGATGGGCAGGCCGCGGCCGTAGTGGAAGAACAGCAGGATGGCTGGCACCCACACACCGTGGGTGAACATCGAGAATCCGGTGGCAGCCATGAACTGCCGCCGCGAGCCACGCACCGGCCACACATCGGTTTTCAGTTCTGTGCTCACCGGCGGTTCCTCCTTTCGCCACGACAGCAGCCAGATAGATGGCGATCTCCGGGGCCGACCTGGCGACCATGCCACCGCCGCCATAGAGCGGCAACTCACTTATCGGGTCGTGTTGAGGGATGATCTCTCCCGTTGCCCGCGCGGACACCAGCTCGGCCGCGGCGCCGCTGGGCGAAATCGGCTGACGGCCGGCAGGAGTCAGGTCACGGCACCACGTGCAGCACCGCCGAATGCGGTGGCGGCCGCCACTGCGAAGGAACGGACTTCCCACGGCGACGCCTCGTGCAGGGTGGCCTGCACGGAACGACCGGGGATCGCCCAACACCTCGCTGGCTCTGCGGCCCGCCTGCTCGTGGGAGGCCACAACCTCCGTAAGCTCCCGCTCGAACTCGTGCGTGGCCGCCGAGTGACACGGTCATCCACGAACCCCTTTCCGTCAACACCGTCTGCCGGGACGTCCTTCGTTATGGCCTGTCGACCGATACCGGACCGCGGCTCGGGCCACGATGCGGTCCTGTCTCGACCGGTACACCGGCATAACCGCAGAGTTGGCTCGCGACGAGCTCGCCGACGTCGACCGTCTGACCGAGCAGATTCCCTGACGGTGCGGGTCACTGAGCTGGTGAGCGTTGGGGCGCCGGTGCGGCTGGCGATTCCGGGCGCCGGGCTCGCTCACCGCAGCCAAGGTCATCGCCGAGGCCGCCGACGTCGCCCGGTTCAAAAGCGAAGCCGCGTTCGAAAACGACGCCGGAGCTGAACCCCGGTCACCCGAGCGGTTAACCGGTCGGCGCCGACTCCGTCGCGCGGGCCACCGTCGACCGATCCGCGGTGCGGGCCGCCAGGGTGGCGCCGGACACCACGATGACGGCCAGCGCCCACCACAGGTAGGACACCCCGACCAGCTGGCGCCACCACGGCGCGTCCGCCTCGTGGTGCTCCGGCAGCAGCGTGATCGGGCTCCACACCATCAGCGCGACGCCAAGCGCGGCGAGCAGGACCAGCCCCGGCACCGGCCGGCGATACCCCACCACCGCGGTCACCACCACCGCGGGCAGCATCCACACCCAGTGGTGCGACCACGACACCGGCGACGCCACCAACCCGAACATGGCCACGCAGATCAGCGCCAGCACCGGCTCGTCGGCGCCGAGCACCCGCCGGGCCGCCCAGACCGTGACCGCCAGCACCAGCAGGCACCCGGCCACCCACAGCGCCAGCCGCTGGTGGTCGCCGAGTGGCAGCCGGGCCAGCGCGCCGGCTACGTTCTGGTTGGTGTTCAGCGTGGCGTCGCCGATCCGGTCGGTGTTGTGCAGGGTGTCGGTCCAGTACTGCCACGAGTCGCGCCACGCCAACGCGAAGCCGACCAGGGTGCACGCCAGAAACGACAGCGACGTGCTGAGGATGGCCCGGCCGTCGCGGCGCAGCAGGAAATACAGCAGGAACACCGCCGGGGTCAGCTTCAACGCGATCGCCAAGCCGAGCAGCAGCCCCCGCGGCCAGGGGGTGCGGGTGGGCACGCAGTCGGCCAGGACCAGCGTCATCAGCACCACGTTGATCTGGCCGAAGTCGAAGTTCGACGTGATCGGCTCGAAGTAGACCACCGCGACCGACACGGTGGCCACCGCCAGCCAGCACCGGCGCAGCCAGGCGGGTTCGGGCGCGGTCCGTGACTGCGGCCAGGCCGCCAGCCCGCTGAGCACGATTGTCACCGCGACGATCAGCAGGGCCAGCGTCGTGCAGGTCAGCGCCGCGCTGGCGGCCGGCAGCGACAACCAGCCCAGCGGGGCGAACGCGATTGCCGCCAGCGGCGGATAGGTGAACGGCAGATCGAGCCCGCCCTCGGTGTGGAACATCACGTCGTCGGCGTAGAGCGGGCGACCGTCCAGCCAGGCCCGGGCCCCCATCCGGTAGACGTCGGTATCGATTCGGTAGGTGGCGTGCCCGAGCAGCCGCCAGGCCGCATAGGCCAGCCCGGCCAGGGCCAGCAGCTGGGACGCGCGCCACGCGGCCGCTTGGCAAACGCCGGTCCACCTGCGGGAACTGCCGTCGTTGGGCGACCCCGATGTACTCATGTCGAGCAACACCCTAATCGGTGTGGCGGTCATGCTGAGTGTCATCCACGCGGCGGGCGCCGGGGGAGCGTAGGTTTTCTAAGGTGCTGCTCGACTGGCTCCGTCATGACATCGTCGACCGCGGCAGGCTCCCGCTGCTGTGCTGCCTGCTCGCGTTCCTGGTGACCTTCCTGGTGACCCGCACCATCGTGCGCTACATCCGCAGCCGCCCCGACAACGCCGGACCACACCGGTGGTGGCAGCCGCACGACGTGCACATCGGCTCGCTGCACATCCACCACGTCGTGTTCGGGGTGGTGCTGGTGATGGTCTCCGGGGTGACGCTGGTGGCACTGGCAGGTGACGGCAACCGGGTGGAGTACACGCTGGTGGCGACCGCGTTCGGGATCGGCGCGGCGCTGGTGCTCGACGAGTACGCGTCGATCCTGCATCTCTCCGACGTGTACTGGGAGGAGGACGGCCGCACCTCGGTGGACGCGGTCTTCGCCGCTACCGCGGTGGCCGGCTTGCTGGTGCTGGGGTTTCACCCGCTGACCTTTCTGCTGTCGCTGTGGCGCGACACCTCGTCGTCGGTGATCCGCACCGGGGTGTTCGCCGGTCTGGTGCTGGCGCTGCCGCTGGGCGTGGTGGTGCTGGTTAAGGGCAAGGTGTGGACCGGGCTGACCGGGATGTTCTTCTTCCCGCTGCTGGTGGTCGGCGCCGTCCGGCTGTCCCGGCCGCACGCGCCGTGGGCCCGCTGGCGCTATCTGACGCGGCACGACAAGATGCGCCGCGCGCTGCGCCGGGAGCGTCGGCTGCGCCGTCCGGTGGTGCGGGTCAAGCTGTGGCTGCAGGACGTGATCGCCGGACGGCCGCAACTCCCCGACGAGCAGGTGGTCGACGCCGCACTCGACCGGGAGGTGCGCGCGGCGGCGGCGCCGACGATGCCGATCCTGATCGGTCGGCCCCGGGTCGCCGCCGCGGCCGGCCTGGACGGCGACCGGCGGGCAGAGTCGGCGCCGACCACACCGATCATGATGCGCCGGCGGACGGCCGATCGGTTCTCCCGGTGAGATATTTCTACGACACCGAATTCATCGAAGACGGCCGGACCATCGAGTTGATCTCGATCGGCGTGATCGCCGAGGACGGCCGCGAATACTACGGTGTGTCAACCGAATTCGATCCCGAACGGGCTGGCCGTTGGGTGCGCGCCAAGGTGCTGCCGAAACTGCCGCCGCCGGCGTCACAGGCGTGGCGGTCCCGCGACCGGATCCGCGCCGACCTGGAGGCGTTCTTCGGGGTGAACCGGGGCGATCCGATCGAGCTGTGGGCCTGGGTCGGGGCCTACGACCACGTGGTGCTCTGCCAACTGTGGGGGACGATGCCCGAACTGCCGCAGGCCATGCCCAAGTTCACCCGGGAGCTGCGGCAGCTCTGGGAGGAGCGCGGCTGCCCATCGCTGCCGCCGCGGTCACCGGATAGCCACGACGCCCTGGTGGACGCCCGCGACCAGCTGCGGCGGTTCCAGGTGATCACGACCGGCGACGATGCGGGCGGTGCGGCGGCCCGTTGAGGAGTCGGCCCATCGGCACCGGCCGCGGAGCCGAACTGGCCTGATCAGCCCGATCCGGCGCTGGGTACCATGGACGGGTGAACTGGACCGTCGACCTGGCGATCGATCAGCTGCCGTCGCTGCCGCCGCTACCGGGGGAGCTACGCACCCGGCTGGATGCCGCGCTGGCCAAACCGGCCGCGCAACAGCCCAGTTGGCCGGCGGACCAGGCCGCGGCGATGCGCACCGTGTTGGAGAGCGTGCCGCCGATCACCGTCCCGTCGGAGACCGTCCGGCTGCAGGGGTTGCTGGGTGAGGTCGCCCGGGGCGAGGCGTTTTTGCTGCAGGGCGGCGACTGCGCCGAGACGTTCACCGACAACACCGAACCGCACATCAAGGGCAACATCCGCACGCTGCTGCAGATGGCGGTGGTGCTGACCTACGGGGCGTCCATGCCGGTGGTCAAGGTGGCCCGGATCGCCGGACAGTACGCCAAGCCGCGGTCGGCCGATACCGACGCGCTGGGGCTGAAGTCCTACCGCGGCGACATGGTCAACGGTCTGGCGCCGGACGCCGCCGCTCGAGAGCACGACCCGTCCCGGCTGGTGCGGGCCTACGCCAACGCCAGCGCGGCGATGAACCTGGTGCGGGCGCTCACCTCGTCCGGGCTGGCGTCGCTGAACCTGGTGCACGACTGGAACCGGGAGTTCGTCAGTAGCTCGCCGGCGGCCGCCCGATACGAGGCGCTGGCCGCCGAGATCGATCGCGCACTGCGGTTCATGACCGCCTGCGGGGTGGCCGACCGGGAGCTGCAGACCGCCGAGATCTACGCCAGCCACGAAGCGCTGGTGCTCGACTACGAGCGGGCGATGCTGCGGCTGTCCAGCGCCGACTACGGCGAGAAGGGCGAACCACAGCTCTATGATCTGTCCGCACACTACCTGTGGATCGGGGAGCGAACCCGCCAACTCGACGGGGCGCACGTCGCGCTGGCCGAGGTGATCGCCAACCCGATCGGGGTCAAGCTCGGCCCGTCGACCATCCCGGAGCTGGCGGTGGAGTACGTCGAGCGCCTCGACCCGCACAACGTCCCCGGCCGGCTGACCCTGGTGAGCCGGATGGGCAACGCCAAGGTGCGTGACCTGTTGCCGCCGATCATCGAGAAGGTGCAGGCCACCGGTCACCAGGTGATCTGGCAGTGCGACCCGATGCACGGCAACACCCACGAGGCGTCCACCGGCCACAAGACCCGCCACTTCGACCGGATCGTCGACGAAGTGCAAGGCTTCTTCGAGGTGCACCACGCGCTGGGCACCCACCCCGGCGGAATACACGTGGAGATCACCGGCGAAGACGTCACCGAGTGTCTCGGTGGCGCCCAGGACATCTCGGACTCGGACCTGGCCGGACGGTACGAGACCGCCTGCGACCCGCGACTGAACACCCAGCAGAGCCTGGAGTTGGCGTTTCTGGTCGCCGAGATGTTGCGCGGCTGAGCCGTCTGGCCAGCGGCGATCGCAAGCGCGGCGGAGCCGGGCGCTGCGGGTCGCCGCCATCAGACTCAGCGCGGCAGCAGCCCGCTCAGGTTGTTGCCGATCGTCCACGCCGCCGTCGCCACCAGCCCGGTCATCGCGAACAGCACCGCAAGCCAGATCAGCACCATCCGGCGCGCGTGTTGGCGGGCGAGCACGAACTCGTTGAGTCCGATCCCGGCGAACTGCCTCGAGACCACCTCACCGGCCCACTCCGGCGGGTCCGGGTCGTCGTCGACCGCCCAGTCCTGCGGGCCGCGGGTCAGCTGCAGGGTGCCGCGCGGCGGCGGGCCGGTCCGATGGTGCTGTCGGGTCGCCGCGCTGTGCTGGGCGGAGTTACGCGGGGCCGGTACCCGAAACGGCGGCAGCTGCAACCGCTCGGTGATGGTCTGCACCGCGTCGCTCATCTCCACCGCGTCGGTGTAGCGGTCGGCCGGGCTGCGGGCGGTCGCCCGCGCGACCAGTTCGTCGAGGAGCGGGGGGACACCGTCGATCGCGGCGCTGGGCGGCGGCACGTCCTGGTCCAGCCGCTGGTAGGCCACCGCCAGCGGGGAGTCCCCGGAGAACGGCGTGTGCCCGGTCAGCAACTCGTAGCTGAGGATGCCGAGGCCGTAGACGTCGCTGGCGGGTCCTGCGTTGCCGTCCCGGACCTGCTCCGGCGACAGGTAGGCGGCGGTGCCGAGAATCACACTGGTCGAGGTGATTCCGGCCGCGGCGACCGCGCGGACCAACCCGAAGTCGACGATCTTGACCTCGCCGTCGTCGGAGATCAGGATGTTCTCCGGTTTGATGTCGCGGTGCACCAGACCGGCCTGGTGGGCCACCGCCAGCGCGCCCAGCACCGGGCTCAGCACCGCGACCACCGCATGCGGGGGCATCGGGCCGCGTTCGTTCAGCAGTTCCCGCAGTGTGCCGCCCTCGACCAGCTCCATCACCAGGAACGGGTGCCGGCCGTCGTGCGGGGTGCCCATGCCCTGGTCGTAGACCGCCACCAGGCCGGGGTGCTTGAGCCGGGCGACCGCCCGCGCCTCCAGCTGGAACCGGGTGAGGAACTGCTGATCCCCGGCGTAGCGCGAGTCCATCACCTTCAGCGCGACCGGGCGGTCTAGCCGCTCGTCGAGCCCGCGGTAGACCGCCGACATGCCGCCGGTGGCGATGCGTGCCCCCACCCGGTAGCGGCCGTCCAGCATCGCTCCTTCCAGCGCATCACCGCTCACTGCTGCAGTCACGGGGTCATGGTAAGTGGATGGGCGGTCCCAAAGCAGGTTCTACACTGGCGCGGTGGGCAGCATTCCGGTCAGCGACGACGTTCTCGGGCTCGACGAGCCGACCTATCTGCTGGCGGAGGTGGCCGACCTGCTCGGCGTCCCGGTGACCCGGGTACACCAGCAGCTGCGCGACGGGCAGCTGGTCGCGGTGCGTCGGGGCGGTGCCACGGTGGTGCCGAGGATCTTCTTCGCCGACGGTGCGGTGGTCAAGAGCCTGCCCGGCCTGCTGGCGGTGCTGCACGACGGCGGCTACCGGGACACCGAGATCGTGCGCTGGCTGTTCACCGCCGACCCGTCGCTGACCGTCACCCGCGACGGGGGAAGGTCGGTCGGCGGTGTCGATGCTGTCCGCCCGGTGGACGCGCTGCACACCGATCAGGCTCGTGAGGTGGTGCGCCGCGCCCAGGCGATGGCCTACTGAGACCGGGCCGCAGATCCGGTGACCACGGTCCGCTGGCCGGGCTCCCGGGACAGGGTGTACCAGGCGAAGACGGCGCAGCCGGTCGCGCCCAGCACGTGCAGCCACGAGTACATCCCGTGCGCCCCGTCCGGCCGGAAGATCACCATGATCCAGATCGACGCCGCCGCGATCGCGGCGAGCGACATCCGGGACCGGACCAGCGGGGCGACCACGGCCAGCGGCCAGGTGTAGTACCACGGCAGGGCGGCCGGCACGAACAGCACCAGCACCAGCATCGCCGCGGCGATCCCACCGAGCACCGCCCGATCGCCGCCGCGCGACCGCCACCACAGCACCGGCAGCGCCACCGCGATCACCAGCAGTCCGATGATCCGGGTGACCCGCAGCACCGCGTAAAAGTTGACCGGAACGAACAACCCGCCGAGCGCGTGCGCCAGGTTGGCCGCCGCGGTCGGCACGGTCAGCCAGTTGATGATCTTCACGTTGC
>NZ_JBYCLB010000646.1:0-8858 GCF_057473705.1 Mycobacterium sp. TH-M15
CCCCCCGCCGTATAAGGTTTATTCCGGGCCGCGGGACGGCCCACGGCGGTTGGCAGGCGGCATGGTGAAAGGAGGTCCCGAATGGCTTCCCCCGACGCGGCGGACACGGGCACAGACGCCGAGCTGGAGTCGCTGACCACCAACCCCAGCGCCGAGCGGGCGCTCGAGGACGTCCGGGTGCCCGAGGCCGACGAATCCCGCCCGGTCGACCTCACCGCCGCGGCGTTCTTCGACGTGGACAACACCTTGATCCAGGGTTCGTCGGTGCTGCACTTCAGCCGGGGGCTGGCCGCCCGCGACTACTTCAGCTACCGAGACGTCGTCCGGATGATCTATGCCCAAGCCAAGTTCCGGCTCACCGGCAAGGAGAACAGCGACGACGTCGCCGCCGGCCGGCGCAAGGGGCTCGCGGTCATCGAGGGCCGGCCGACCGCGGAGTTGGCGGCCCTGGGCGAGGAGATCTACGACGAGATCATCGCCGACAAGATCTGGCCCGGCACCCTGGAGCTGACCCAGGCGCACCTGGACGCCGGCCAGCAGGTCTGGCTGGTCACCGCGACCCCCTACGAGCTGGCCGCGACCATCGCCCGGCGGCTCGGGCTGACCGGCGCGCTGGGCACCATCCTGGAATCGGTCGACGGGGTGTTCACCGGCCGGCTGGACGGTGAGATCCTGCACGGCACCGGCAAGGCGCACGCGGTGCGGTCGCTGGCGATCCGGGAGGGGCTGGACCTCAAGCGGTGCAGCGCCTACTCCGACAGCTTCAACGACGTGCCGATGCTGTCGCTGGTCGGCACCGCGGTGGCGATCAACCCCGACGCCGGTCTGCGCGACCTGGCCCGGGAACGCGGCTGGGAGATCCACGACTTCCGCACCGCGCGCAAGGCGGCGCGGATCGGGGTGCCGGCGGGGCTGGCGCTGGGGGCGGCCGGCGGCGTCGTCGCCGCAGCCGTGGCGCACCGTCACGAGCGCGGCTATCGCGCGAGGACGGCGCGACCGCAACAAACCCCGTGGCGCACCATCACGAGCGCGGGTAACCGACGACGACGCCACGACCAGGGCGGACACCCAGCACTGATAGGCTTCCGCCGCCGAGCACTACCGCGAGCGGAGGACCACCCGGCATGTCAGTGCATACAGGGTCACAGGAGATCATCGGTACCCACTACCGGTTCCCGGACTACTTCGAGGTCGGGCGGGAGAAGATCCGCGAGTTCGCCCGCGCGGTCAAAGACGACCACCCGGCCCACTTCGACGAGGAGGCCGCCGCCGAGCTGGGCTACCCGGCGCTGGTGGCGTCGCTGACCTTCCTGGCGGTCGCCGGCCGGCAGGTGCAGCTGGAGATCTTCAACAACTTCTCCATCCCGATCAACATCGCCCGGGTGTTCCATCGCGACCAGAAGTTCACCTTCCACCGGCCGATCCTGACCGGCGACCGGCTCTACTTCGACGCCTACCTGGACTCGGTGCTCGAGTCGCACGGCACCGTGATCAGCGAGATCCGCAGCGAGTGCACCGACGCCGAGGGCAAGCCGGTGATCACCAGCGTCGTCACCATGCTCGGCGAGTCCGCCCGCCAGGACGCCGACACCGAGGCGGCCACGGTCGCCGCGATTGCGGCGATGCGGGACCGGACATAGCCTCGCCCCAGGGCATCGGGCACGGTGAGGGGGTGCGGTGGAAAGCCTTCACGCGATGCAGGAGTTCCTGGAGAAGCAGCGGCGCAGCTACGCGCGCAGCCTGGGCCGTCGGCCGCTCGGCGCGGCGGCCGACGAGGTGCTGGGCCGGCTGATCGACCGGGTGCAAGCGGCCAACGACGAGCGGCCCGCCGGCGCTCCGATGACGCTGAGCTTCGTCCAGGGCGGCATGTTGGAGGCGCTGACGCTGATGAGTCGGGTCGTCGACACGCTGAGCCGGCTGCACGAGCTGCTGGCCGAGGCGCACCGCGACGTCTCCGAGCGGCGCCAGCCGTTCATCGCGCTGCTCGACCGGATCGAGGCCGACGGCTACAAGGTGGACCTCACGACGTTCACCGACGTCACCGACCGCCGGGACTGGTCGACGCTGGACGCCGTCGACGACCCGGCGCGGCGGGTGGCCCTGACTGCCGAGCAGATCACCCGCGCCGAGCAGGCGAACATCTACCAGCAGCAGCTCAAGCAGCTGGACGCCGAGATCATCCGGTTCGAGGCGGGATACGCCGAACGCATCCGCACGCTGCGGATCAAGGAGGGTTGACGGCTCAGCCGAAGAACACGTTGCGCCGGCCGGCCAGCAGCCGGTACAGCGTGTGCTGGATGGTCTCACGCACCTGGTCGGTGAGGTCGAAGGTGACCATCGGATCGTCGGCGGCCGCGGCGTCGTAGTCGGCCGTGGAGATCGGCGTGCCGAACGCGATGTGCCACTTGGACGGCAGCGGCACCAGACCGGCCAGGCCGGCCAGCGGGAACAACGGGGTGACCGGGAAGTAGGGCACACCGAGCAGGCGGGCCAGCAGTTTGACGTCGGCCAGCATCGGGTAGATCTCCTCGGACCCGATCACCGAGCACGGGATGATCGGCGCCTTGGTGCGCAGCGCCGACGACACGAACCCGCCGCGGCCGAACCGCTGCAGCTTGTAGCGGTCCCGGAACTTCTTGCCCAGACCCTTGTAGCCCTCCGGGAACACCGCGGCCATCTCGCCTGCCGCCAGCAGCCGGTGCGCGTCGGCGGTGCAGGCCATGGTGTGGCCGGCCTTGCGGGCCGCCGACCCGATCACCGGCAGGTCGAAGACCAGATCGGCGGCGAGCAGCCGCAGGTTGCGGTGTGCGGGGTGCTCGTCGTGCGCCGCCACCGAGATCATCAGCGCGTCCACCGGCAGCACGCCGGCATGGTTGGCGACCACCAGCGCCGGCCCGCTCTCCGGCAGGTTCTCGATGCCACTCACCTCGACCCGGAACCACGACTTGTAGGGCAACCGCAGCAGCGGCAGCGCGATCGCCTCGTTGAACTGCGGGTCGAAGCCGAACTCGTCGACGGCGTAGTCGCCGGTGATCCGCTCCCGCAGGAACGCGGCGACCGAGGCGATCCGGTCGGCCAGATCCTCGGAGGACCCCTCGCCCTGCCCGGCCGCGCCGCGTTTCTTGTCGATCTCCCGGACGACGGCCGCGATCTGCTCGGCGGAGGCGCGCTGCTCGGGATCGGAGAGCAGCGACGGGTCGCGCCGAGCGCCCGCGGCTCGCTGACTGGCCCGCCGCTCGGCGGGCGTCCGGCCCGAACTGCGGTGCAGCGGAATAACCTTGGCTCTCGAATCGCCGGCCACGACGCTACCCTCCCCTCGACGTGCTGTGACTCCCCCAACGCCCGGCGACGCCGACCACCCGGCTCTCCAACGACCGGATCCAGCGCGGATCGATGATCGGGCTCACCCCGCGGCCACGCAGATAGTCGTCGAACGCCTCGGCGGTGGTCCACTTGCTGCGGTAGCCGAGTTCGGTTCGCATCTTAGTGGTATCCATGACCCGGCCGAAGCTTAGGTAGTTCAGCTGCTCCCGGCTGATCGCGGTGTAACGGTTGGCCCGCCGCAGCGAATCCACCGCGAACAACCCCAGTCCGGGCAGCGGAAGCGGGATCCGGCCGGCCCGGCGAACCGCCTGGGCCATCGTGATGACCCCGTCGGCGCCGACGTTGAACGTGCCGGGCTTGCCGGCCATGGTGGCCCGCTCCAGCGCGCCCAGCGCATCCTGCTCGTGCAGCAACTGCAACCGCGCGTCGCGGCCGAGCACCGTCGGCACCAGCGGCCCGCCCAGGTAGCGGGAGAGCACGGTGTCCATCGCCGGGCCGATCATGTTGGCCAGCCGCAGGATGGTCACCGCGATGTCCGGCCGGCGCCGGCCCAGCCCGCGGGCGTACCCCTCGATGTCCAGGCTGTCGCGCGGGAACCCCGGGCCGAGCGGATGCCGACTGGTGCAGTCCTCGGTGAACAGCACCGGGTCACGCGAGCTGGACCCGTACACCTCCGACGTCGACTTCAGCACCACCCGCCGCACCGACGGCGCCTTATGACAGGCCGCGAAGAGCTGCATCGCCCCCATCACGTTCAGCTCCTTCAGCGCGGACGGGCTGGCCGACCGTGGCAGATAGGAGGCCGCCGCGGCGTGCACCACGGTGTCGACGTCGCTGTTCCGGATGACCTTGGCGATGAACGGGTTGCGGATGTCGGCGCGGACGAACTCGGCGCGGCCCATCCGCCGGAGCATGTTCTTGCTGGGGGCGATGGCGTCCACCGCGATAACCCGGTCGATCAACGGATTCTGAACCAGCCGAGCGGTCAGATATCCGCCCAGGAACCGGCACGCGCCCGTGACCAACACGACTTTCGGGTAATGCCGGATGTCGGTGCGGCCGCCCTCGGAGGAATCCGACGAGTCCACGCTGCCAGCCTAACGTTCGCGGGCAGAAAGCAATACCGCCAATCGGCGGCGGTTGCCGACGGGGCTAGGCGGGCCTACTTGCCGAGTTTTCTGCGCTGCACCCGGGTGCGGCGAAGCAGCTTGCGATGCTTCTTCTTCGACATGCGCTTGCGCCGCTTCTTGATGACTGAACCCATGGACTCCGCTATCTGGCTCGCCTCAGCCGGCTGGCGCCGACTCCGGAACTGACCCGCACACCTTACCCGGGTCGGCCCGGCGAACGGAAAACGGCGTCGATCGCCGCTCCCCGCCCGTCGAGCCGGTGGCCACGGCGCGGCGGAACCTGCGCCGGGCTCGCCGAGTGAGCGCCCAGAGCGCAGGCTCGACGCCGGCCGGGAACTGGGCGCCGAGTCGGCGCGCCGGTCTAGCCGGCGTCGAAGAACGACGTCTCCAACAGGTCGTGCACGGCCTTGGCGTGCACCCGGAAGGAGCGTCCGACCCGTACCGCGGGCAGCTCGCCGCTGTGCACCAACCGGTACACCGTCATCTTGCTGACCCGCATCAGCGCGGCCACCTCGGCCACGGTGATGAACTGCGTTTGACCCTGCTGGCCGTCCGGTGCGCCGCTATCGCGCGCCGACGGCCCGTTCATTGACGTCATCGTTACCCATTCCAATCGGGCACGTGCAGTCCCGGCGGCTTCCCCTCCGCTGGCACCCACACACGTGCTTACGACACAGAGAATAGCGGGACGAATGGGGTTAAAGCGACAGATGTGGGTAAAACTGTGAAAAATAAGTGAACTACTCGGATGTAATTTTTAGCTGCTCAGAGCGGGTTTTTGCGGCGCGAACCGCCTCGCTGACCGCGTCTCGTAGGCCACCGCGCTCCAGTTCCCGCAGCGCAGCGGCGGTGACGCCGCCGGGTGAGGTGACCGCGGCGCGCAGCTGCGTCGGTGTGGTGTCCATCGCGGTACCCGGGCGATCCCCGGCCGCCCGCCGGTCCTGCTCGATGCGCTCCAACAGCATCGTCGCCGAGCCGACCATCGTCTGCACCGCCAGATCGGTGGCCACCCGCCGGCCCAGCCCGGCCGCTACCCCGGCGTCCACCAGCGCCTCCACCAGCAGGAAGAAATAGGCCGGCCCGGAACCCGAAATCGCGGTCACCGCATCCAGCTGCCCCTCCGGAACCACGGTCACGCTGCCGACGCAGTCGAACAGCGCGGCGACCTCCTTGAGCTGTTCCGGGCTGGCGAAGCGACCCGTGGCCAGCGCGCTGGCACCCGCGCCGACCAGCGCTGGCGTGTTGGGCATCACCCGCACCACGGCGACCCCGGCCGGCAGCTTGGACTCCAGGTAGCCGGTGGTGACGCCGGCCGCCACCGTCACCAGCACCTGATCCGGGCGGGTGACCGAGCCGGCGGCGATGATCTTGGCGATGTCAGCGATCACCGGGTCGACGTCGGTCGGCTTGACCGCGATGATCACGATGTCGGCGCTCTCCACCGCGTCGGCGACCGATGTCAGCAGCACCGAGTAGGTGTCGGACAGGTAGCGGGCCCGGTCCGGCTGCCGCTCGGCGACCACCAGGTCCTTGACGGCGCGGCCGGCCCGCAGGAACCCGGACAGGAGTGCCTCGCCCATGTTGCCGCCGCCGACGATTGCGATTCTGGCCATGGCGACAGGTTACTGACCGGGTACCAGCGCCAACTGCCGGGACTGCACCACGATCCGGCCGGTGCAGTCGACCACGGTGTGATCCTCGTCGAACCAGTCCTGGCCGATCTGCACGCAGCTGCATAGCACCCGCAGCCAGCCGTCGGCCGGCAGTCCGCGCAGGTAGGCGGTGAGTTGCACGGTGGGCGCCCAGCCGGTGCGGTGCACCGCGAACGTCACCGGAGCGGACACGTCCCCGCACATCAGCGCGAACAGCACGTCCGGTGCGACGTCGCGGGGCCGTACCCACAGCTGGATCAGCGGCGGCGCGCCGTCGAGGCGCGGCTGCGTGGTCGCCACCAGGGGTCGCACGTCACACCCGGCGGCGAGGTTCACCAGCCCGGCCATCGGGTGGCCGGGGCCGATCGGCGCCGCGTCCGGCGGCGGTTCCGGAGCCATCAGCGCGGTCAAAGGATTGGCCGAGAGCAACGGCGGGGCCGCATGTTCCGGCTCGCCGAGGGTGACCACGGCATGCACGGCGATTCGGTCGCCTTGGCCGAGTTCGACGTCGACGACGCTGATCCGGCGGCCGCGTTTGCGGATCGTGGCGGTCAGCCGCATCGGCCCGGGGTCCGGCGCCCACAGGAAGTTGCCGGAGACCGCCACCGGCTGCCCGCCGCGCGCACCGTGGGCGGTGCGGGCCGCCTGCGCGCACAGTGCCAGCATCACCCCGCCGTGCACCTTCGGGCCGATGGTCCAGTTTTCGTCGAGCGCCCCGGTGAACCGTGCGACGTCAGCGCTGTCGTCGTCGGCCCGGGTCAGCCGCATCGCGTCGGTGAACAGTGCGGGGCTCACTGGCGCCGCTCCTCAGCATCGCTGCGCTCTGCATCGTCACCACCGCGGCTCATCGCAGCAGATGCTCTCGGGCGAACCGCAGCGACTCGGTCAGCAGCGCGTCTCGCTCATGGTTGGTCCGCGCGTGCGAGGTGGTCACCTCCAGCACCACGTGGCCGGCGAAGTCGCTGCCGGCCAGCAGTTGACACACCTCGACCGCGGGCTGGGTGCCGCGCCCGGGCACCAGGTGCTCGTCGGCGGGGAGTCCGCTGCCGTCGCAGAGGTGCAGGTGGGCCAGGCCGGATCCCATCCGCCGGGCCATCTCCTGTGCGTCGGTGCCGGCGGTCGCGGTGTGCGACAGGTCCAGGGTGTAGTGGGCGTGGTTGCCGTCCAGCGGGTCGTGCGACGGCGCGAACGCCGAGATCGCCGGGCCCGGACCGCCGCCCCGGCGCCGCATCCGCTCCCGGGACCGCTCGGCGCCCAGCAGCCGCTCGGCCCGGAACGGGAACATGTTCTCCACCGCCACCTGCACTTGGCTTGCCGTCTCCAACGCGGCAACCTGATCGGTGAAGCCGTCGGCATAGCGGCGCTGCCAGCGGAACGGCGGGTGCACCACCACCGTCTGAGCGTCCAGCCGTTCGGCGGCCCGCACGCTGCGCGCCAACTTGTGCGCCGGGTTGGCCCCCCACACCCGCTGGGAGATCAGCAAGCACGGCGCGTGGACGGAGAGCACCGGAATCCGGTAGCGGCGGGACAGTTTTCGGACCGCGTCGATGTCTTGGCTGACCGACTCGCCCCACACCATCAGCTCGACACCGTCGTAGCCGAGCCTCGCCGCGTGCTCGAACGCGGCCTCGGTTCGCAACGGGTAGACCGAGGCCGTCGACAAGCCGACCTTGATGGCGGGGCGCACTGTGCCGCGGGTTACGTCGCGTGGAAGAACGCCAGCGGACCCAGCGTGATGAACAGCCCGGCCGCGACGGCGAGCAGGGTGCTGACCAGGTCCTCGGTTTTCCGGACCACCCGCACCGCGACCGCCATGCCGATGGTGACCAGCATGGTGAGCATCAGCGCGACGACGTTGTTCCAGCGCCACAGCTGGCCGAACGCGATCCACACGCCGGACCCGAAGGACACCGCCAGGGCAGTCTCCAGCACCACCGCCGCGTAGCTCAGCCATTCGGCGCGGCGGCCGGCCGGCACCGGCGACTCGCCGTCCAGCTGCTGGTCGTCGTCGTGCTCGTCGCGATGCCCGTCGTGCTCGTCGTCGAGGTCCTCGTCGCTGCCGCGCCTGCCGAAAAACCGGCGATGCAGGAACGAATCCCCGGAGACGTCCTCGTCAGCGTGCTCGAAATCGTCGTGCTCGAAATCGTCGCGGGCGCTGTGGTCTTCGTCGTGGATGTCGCGGTCTTCCAGATGGTCCGACTCGAATCCCTCCGAGCCCTCGACGTCATCGTGATAGCCGTAGTCGTAGTAGTCGTCACGCGGGTCGACATAGTCGTCCGGGTATTCGTCCGGCTCCGGCTTCGGCTCGGCCGCGAACCGCCGAACCGGCCGCGGGTCGTAGCCGGGCCCCGGACCGGCCAGGCTGCTCGGCAGCTGCGGCGACGACTTCGGCCAGCGCGGCTCCGGCTCGGCCAAACTGGTCTCCTCAACCCGCTCGACGGACTGCGGTCCGGTCGGCGGCCGGGCGTCGTAGTGGTCGTCGTCGGCGTAGTGGTCGTCGTCGGCGTAGTGGTCGTCGTCGGCGTAGTTGTCGTCGTCGGCGTAGTTGTCGTCGGCGTGGTGCTCATCGTGGTGGTCTTCGTCGACCCGCACGACGGGGATGTCGCCGGTTAGTTCGGCGACCGTCACCGCGCTGCTGTTGCCGCGGCGCCGGCGCCGGCGCCCGGTGACCGGCGGTGCGCCGAAGGTGCCGGTCTGGGCAAGCAACACCGCCACCGAAAACGGGCGGGTGGCCGCGTCTCGGGTGTCGGGT
>NZ_JBYCLB010000647.1:0-7224 GCF_057473705.1 Mycobacterium sp. TH-M15
GAAGCGGTCCACCTAGCCTCAGCGACCGGTGGAACGCTGACTGATTTCGGCGGTGGTGACTGGATCACCGGAACCCCCGGCACCCTGTGCAACACCCTGACCATGAGTGCTTGCCGATCCGCAGGATTTACTCCGCGCCTCCGCCACCACATCGACGACTTCGGGGCGGTTCTGGCCCTGGTCGGCGCCGGTCAAGGTGTCGCTCTCGTGCCCGAACTCGGTGACACCGCAACGCCAGACAATGTCATCCTGACCCCACTCGACATCCGCCGAAAAACGCACCTGGCGTACCGCCGAGGCACCGGTACACACCCCACGATCAGTGCCGCCCGAGCAGCCCTGCACGCTGCCGTGGGACCTGTCTGACCCGCGCGTGTGCATCTCCCCCGGGACCGGCTCGACGTACGCTGCTGTTCGTGCCGACCTGGGTCCACACCTCCCTCCACTGGCTGTCGCAGCACTGGGGCGACATCGTGCCGACGTGGCTGGGCGTCATCCTCGCCGCCGTCTTCGGCACGCTGTCGTGGCGTGCCTCCCGGCAGTCGAAGGCCGCCCGCGACACCGCCCAGGCCGCTGAGGCTAGGGCCGAGGCCGAAGCCGAGCGCGCCGAGCGAGCGACCGCCGCCGCCGAGAACGCGGCGGCAGCAGCGGATCGGTCAGCCGGGGCCGCCGAGCGGTCAGCCGCCGCCCAGGAGAAACAGGCGGAGCTACTCCAGGACGCCGCCGATGCAGAGGAGCAGTTCCCGTGGCGGCTCGACCGCATGGGATCGTCGATGGACTTCCGGCTGACCAACCTCACCAACCGACGCAAATACCGGGTGGAGGTCACCGGTCAGCCCGCCCGACCGATTCCCGGCACCTTTCGGCCAGGGGGCGGCAGGAGCAACCGCTACGACACGGTCGACGGACGTGAGACGGTCGAACTGGACCTCATCGTGGCGGCACAAACGCTGGACCGATCGGTGATGGTGAGCTGGCATCCGACCGCCGATCACACCGGCGACGCCTGGACGCAGCGCCTCGGCCTCCCGGGCTGAGGCGAACAGCAGAAAGCCCCGGCCGCATGACGGCCAGGGCCTCCCTACTCCCGCTCCGGACTACCCATCTACGTCCCGGAGTGCTGCCTCGCCTTCGGCCAGCGCTGCGGCCAGCTTGCGGATCGTGGCGGCGTCGAGACGGGCGCGCAGCTCCGCCGCCATGCCCTCCGGCGTCGTCGCGCGCAGGAGGACCAGGCTCTCCCCGGGCGGCAGCAGTTCGTCGAGCCGCTCAGCCAGGTCTGGATCACCGGCGACGATGCGCCGGACCATCTCGGGCGTCGATCCCAGACCCGCCTCCGGCTCAGTGCTCAGGAACTTGTCGAACTCGTCCTCCGCGTACTCGACCAGCGCGTTGCTCCCTGTGATGAACCAACGCCAGCGGCCGTTCTCAATCGTGTCCCGGAGCAACGGCGGAACATGGTCGAGTCCAGCGCCGCCGTGCCGGACGGAGGAGGACAGTGATGCGATGATCGGCCAGTTGTCGTCAGGCATGGTCAGCCTCCTCGTCGTCCGCTACGTCCCCCAGCCGGGTGGACCAGGCGTTCCGCGCCGCGCCGGCGAGATGGACCCGGTGGTCGTAGCGGCCGCCGTGCTCCAGGGCCTCCAGCAGCACCGGGACGACGTGTTCGCCGATGGTCCGCAGCGCAGACGCGAACACGAGCATCAGGTGCTCAGGGTGGTGGCGTAGCGCCGCGAAATATACGTCCAGGGCCTCCCACAACCGGTCTCGATCCCCGGCCGCGTCGAGGACGTCGAAGGCCAGCCGCGCACCCCACAGGTCCTTCCCGTCGAGGTCAGGGACGCCCATCATCCCGACCAGCTCGCCGGTCACGGCGTCGGTCGTCGGCACCGCCCGAACGCAGTCTGTCCACGGCTCGGCCTCCAGCATCTCTGCCCGCGCGGCGTCCCGCCGGGAGCGCAGGTCCGCCAGCCGCTCGGGCTGTACCTCCCGCGCCCGGCGGTGGTGGGCGATCATCGCATCCAGCCGGGCGCTCAGGGCGTCGAGGTCGTCACCGTGATCCAGGGTGCTCACGCCGTCACCGCCCGTCGCCCAGCCGCAGTGACGTCCCGCCTGCCCGCCGCCCGACCGCCCTGCCCGGCCGCGCCGGTGGTGGTGGTGGTGGCGGTGTCGGGATCGGGGAGCAGGGCCGCCAGGAACTCCGGCCGGTGGCCGGACCAGCTGGACCCGTCAGGGGCCACGACCACCGGCGCAGCCCGGTGGCCGAGGGCGCGGAGGTGTTCGCGGGCCTCGGGGTCGCGGTCCACGCGGATCACCCGGTGCACGACGCCGTGGTCGCGGAGCCAGCTGGTCGTGCGAGTGCAATCGGGGCACGCGGGCAGCGTGTAGACCAGCATGGTCGGCGGACGGGTGGTCATGCGACCACCCCCTCGGCATCAGCCGAAATCTCGGTGACGGTGATCTGGTCGATCCCTGACTGCCACTTCATGTACCCGGTGCAGATGGTGTACTCGTCGGCCGGGTTCTCGCGGCCGGGAATCCAGCGCACGTCGAGGACGACGCCCGCCTTGGCGGCAGCCCTCCGCAGCTGCGCGGCCTGCCCGCCGCCGGTCTCCCGGTTGGCGTGGGTCAGCCACTCAGCGTCCACCAGCAGGGTCAGCTTGATGCTGTCCAGCCCGGAGCGTTCCCGCACCTTGCCAGCCAGCCAGATGGCTTTCTTCGCGGCGCCCAGCTCGGCGGCGGACTGCTCGCCGTTCTCATCGAAATCCCGGCCGTGCCAGACCGGCTGGCCACCCTGGTCGCAGATGCCGAAGCGGAGCTTGCTCGCCTTCGCATCGCTGTACAGCGTGATCGCGTGCTTCGCGGACTCGCGGCGGGCCTGATCAGCAGTCGCCCGCATTGCGGCGTAGTCGATGCCGTGCTCCAGCAGGGCCGTCTTGAAGCGCGGGAACCGCTGCTGAGTCAGCAATCCGTTGTCGTCGGCCCACTCCTTCAACTCGGTATGGGTGGTGAGGGCTTTCAGCTCCTCGATGTGCTCGGCGACGATCTCCGCAATCGTCGGGGACTTGGTGGTCATCTGTTAGACTCCTCGTGTTCGTGGGAAAAGCGGACAAATGTATTCATTCAGCGAAAACCCCTGTTCACGCGGGGGTTTTCGTCATGTCAGGGGCAGGCGCACCCCCTCCTTCCCAGCGAGGAAGTCCTCCGCCGTCCACACCTCGGCCTTCGTGCCATCGAGCAGGCGGCGTGTCTCCGCCTCCACCTCTGCACGGTCGGCTCCCGGCGTCGACGCTCCGATGACCGCTTCGACCGCTCGGCGGGCCGGACCGGTCAAGTCGTCGTATTCCATGCGTACTTCTCCTTCTTCTCCTGATCCCGGCCACCTGCGGCCGGGGACGTCTCATGCGGTTGCGTGACCGGCCCAAACCCTGTTCGCCTCGGCCACCGCGTCCTCCGCGACGGCGACCAGCGCGTCGTAGTGCGGGCTGTCAGTGGCCCCCGGCGGCTCGACACCCTGCTCCTCGTCCAGCTCCTCGGCACTCCCGACCGCCAGCAGACACACCGCCCGGCGCACCTCACCGACCGGCACACCGGGGAACTGCACCGTCACGTCGGCGGCAACGGCGGCCAGGGCGGGGCCGGTTATGGCCTCGGGGTCCGGGAGGGCGGAGCGGATCGCGGTGTGGAGGTCGGTGGCCGAGGGGGAGGTGGTCACTTCTGGCCCTCACGCCGCCGGACGAACTCCCGCAGCGCGCCGCGCCGGACCAGTCGTTCGCGGCCGACCTTGATGCTGGCCAGCTCCCCGCTGCGGATCAGCCGGAACACGGTGGACCGGCTGGCGCGAACCTCCGTGCCCGCTTCGAGCACGGTGAGCAGGTCGTCATCGCTCTGCGCGTCCCGCTCCGGGTCGGGATGAGTCGTGATTGTCCTCAACATGAGTACACTGTATCACGACGTGTCCTCATGTTGAGGACAAAATCCGACAAATATCGCGAAGTGTCTGGGAGTATCAGCGTGTGGCAAAAGGACCAGTACGGGCGGGCCTGCCGATGCAGGCCGTCGCACAGAACCTCCAGCGCATCCGGAAGCAGCGGGGCGTCTCTTTACGCGGCCTGGCCGCCCGGACCCTGGACCGCCCGGCGGCACGGCTCCCGGCGAACGCGATACATGAGATCGAGCAGGGGGTCAGGAGGGTTGACGTGGACGATCTGATGAGCCTCGCCGCCGCCCTGGACGTGTCCCCGGCGCTCCTACTGATGCCGCAACCCGATCTCCCCGACGAGGAGGGCGGGGGAGTGGTCTACCTGTTCGACCCCGAGGAACCATTGGCCGCCGAGCAGGTATGGGACTGGATCACCGGCCACGCCCCGCTGCGCGATGAGCCGTGGTGGGACGCACTGGAGCGGGCCGAGGGAGTGAAGGCCGAGATCGAGCGGCGCTGGTACGACGAGCGGATGCGTCGCGAGTGGCACCAGCGATCAACACCGAAGTTCGCATGGGAGAGGGAGAATCGCGATGGCACGGAATGACATGCCGCCGGGGGTGACCCGGACCGATGACGGCCGCTACCGGGTCCGTATGCGGGTGGGGAAGGACCCCCGCACCGGGAAGTGGAAGTGGGTCAATCGGACCTTCGACACCCGGCGGGAGGCCATAGCGTTCCACGACACCACGAAGCGGGCGGTCGCCGACGGTCTCTACGCCCTGCCGACCGGGGACACGGTGGAGCAGGTGACGGCGGCCTGGCTCGCCTCGCTGCACCGCTCCCGGCCGACCACGCTACGGAACAGCACCTACGACATCGCGCCGCTGCGGCAGGTCTACGGGGCACTGCCGATCCAGCAACTCACCCGCGTCCACCTGGACTCGCTCCTCCGTGACCTCAAGGCCGGGGGAGTGGTTCCGACCCCCAAGAGCACGCCGGAGAAGCCGAGGTACCGGAAGCCCAACGCGACCCGCTCGCTCAACAAAACCATCGAGGCGGCGGAGAACTTGCTCGACTACGCCCTGAGCCGGAAGCTGGTTCGCGCCAACCCCGCCCGCGACGTCGAGCGGTTCGAGAAGGGCGAGCCGAAGGCCACTACGCTCACCGCCGAGCAGACTCAGGCGGTGCTGGCCCAGGCGGATCAGGAGCGCGACGCCCCGCTCTACTACCTTGCGCTGTCGGGGTTCCGACGTGAGGACCTCGCGGGCCTCCGGTGGTCCGACGTCGATCTGGGCAAGGGTGAGGTCAAGCTGTCGAACGCCCGGGTCCAGAACGGGTCCGAGATCGTCGAGAACGCACCGAAGACCCGTGCCAGCATCCGCACCCTCCCGCTCGCCGAGGACCTGGTTCGCGTCCTCCGGCGGGCGAAGGCGAAGCAGGCCGAGGAGAGGTTGGCCGCCGCCGGGGCGTACCGGGGCGGGGAGTACGTGCTGTCCGACGCCATCGGGCGGCCGTACCGGCCTGACCATGTGAGCCGCAGGTGGACACGCTGTCTCCGGCTCGCGGCTGTCCCGCATGTTCGGCTGCACGACGCCAGGCACTCGTGCGCGACGTCGATGATGGCCCGTGGTGTGCCGTTGGCGACGGTCGCGTCCTGGCTCGGCCACTCCGATCCCTCGGTTACCGCGCGCATCTACCTGCACGCCGACGCGGACGCGCTGCGCGACGCCGCGCGGACGCTGGGGGAGATCAACCGGCCCGCCAGCAAACCCCAGACGGGCACCGTGTGACATCACATCCGGACCGCGTGTGACTTTTGTGTGACTTTTCGCCCTCACGCGGCCCCGGTCCGGCGCCGGTCCGACAGCGTAACGCCTGGTCAACCCTGGTGCCCCCGACACGATTCGAACGTGCGACCTTCTGCTCCGGAGGCAGACGCTCTATCCCCTGAGCTACGGGGGCGCACGCACAGCCGGTGCGCCATTGGGCCCCGACAGCTTATCGCATCGCGGCCCGACCCCAGTCAGCGGACGGATTCGGGGCCTGACCACCACAGACCATAGGATGGAGCCTCGTGACCCCCGCCGACCTGGCCGAGCTGCTCAAGACCACCGCCGCCGCGGTGCTGGTCGAGCACGGCTTGGATGCCGCCGCGCTGCCGGCGGTGGTGACCGTCGAGCGGCCGCGCAACCCCGAGCACGGCGACTACGCCACCAACCTGGCGTTGCAGCTGGCCAAGAAGGCGGGCGTCAACCCGCGCGAGCTGGCCGGCTGGCTGGCCGCGGCACTGGCCGGCACCGCCGGCATCTCCTCGGCCGAGCCCGCCGGCCCCGGCTTCGTCAACCTGCGCATCGAGGCCGGCGCCCAGGGCGTGGTGGTCGGCAACATCGTCACCGCGGGCCCGGCGTACGGCCACTCCGACGGGCTGGCCGGGCTGACGGTGAACCTGGAGTTCGTCTCGGCCAACCCGACCGGCCCGATCCACATCGGCGGCACCCGGTGGGCCGCGGTCGGCGACGCGCTGGGCCGGCTGCTGTCCAGCCAGGGTGCCGAGGTCACCCGCGAGTACTACTTCAACGACCACGGCGCCCAGATCGACCGGTTCGCCACCTCGCTGGTCGCCGCCGCTGCCGGCGAGCCGACCCCGGAGGACGGCTACGCCGGCAGCTACATCACCGACATCGCCGCCGAAGTGCTCCGCAAGGCCCCCGACGCGCTGAGCCAACCCGAACCGCAGCGACACGAGACGTTCCGGGCGGTCGGCGTCGATCTGATGTTCGGCCACATCAAGGCGTCGCTGCACGAGTTCGGCACCGACTTCGACGTCTACACCAACGAAGACTCGATGCACACCTCCGGCCGGGTGGAGCAGGCCATCGACCGGTTGCGGGCCAACGGCAACATCTACGAGAAGGACGGCGCCACCTGGCTGCGCACCAGCGCGTTCGGCGACGACAAGGACCGGGTGGTGGTCAAAAGCGACGGCAAGCCCGCCTACATCGCCGGCGACCTGGCCTACTACCTGGACAAGCGGGCCCGCGGCTTCGACCTGTGCATCTACATGCTCGGCGCCGACCACCACGGCTACATCAATCGGCTCAAGGCGGCCGCGGCCGCGTTCGGCGACGACCCGGGCTGCGTCGAGGTGCTGATCGGCCAGCTGGTCAACCTGGTGCGCGACGGGGCGCCGGTGAAGATGAGCAAACGGGCCGGCACCGTGATCACCCTCGACGACCTGGTCGAGGCGATCGGCGTCGACGCCGCGCGCTACAGCCTGACCCGCTCCTCGGTGGACACCCCGA
>NZ_JBYCLB010000648.1:0-3125 GCF_057473705.1 Mycobacterium sp. TH-M15
AGCCAGTTTAACCAGTCTTGTGCGCGGTGGTCTTCCCGATGGCGGTACCATTCTCCCGTGACCGCGCTCGACCCGATCGACACCGAGCACACCCATCGGCATGCACACGACCATCCGGCCACCCTGACCGACGCCGACTGGCATCGCAGCGCACGGTGGGTGCGCCGGCTGGCCTGGATCGGCCTGCTGCTGGTGGCGATGGAAGGCTCGATCGGCCTCTGGCAGGGGCTGGTGGCGTCCTCGATCGCGCTGACCGGCTGGGCGCTGGGCAGCATCCCCGAGGCGCTGGCCGGGGCGATGGTGATCTGGCGGTTCACCGGGTCCCGCACCCGCTCCGATGCCGCCGAGCGGCGGGCCCAGATCGGGGTGGCGGCGTCGTTCTGGCTGATGGCCCCCTACGTCGCGGTGGAGTCGGCCCGGGACCTGCTGACCGGGAGCCGGGCCGAGACCAGCGTGATCGGCATCGCGGTGACCGCGGTGGCGGCGGTGGTGATGCCGGTGTTGGGCCGAGCCCAGCGCCGGCTCGGTAACCGGCTGTCGTCGGCGGCCACGGTGGGGGAGGGCGTGCAGAACTACCTGTGCGCGATCCAGGCCACCGCCGTGCTGGTCGGGCTGCTGGTCTGCAGCCTGCCCGGCGGCCGGTGGGTCGACCCGGTGATCGGGCTGGCGGTGGCCGCCGTCGCGGTGTGGCAGGGCTTCCGGTCCTGGCGCGGCGAGGGCTGCGGCTGCTGATGGGCTGCTGACCGGCCGCTGACCGGCGCCGGTCAGTTCAACTGGTAGCGGATCATCCGGGAACTGTTGGCCACCACCGCCACCGACGAGGCGTTGTGCAGCACCGCGGCCAGCACCGGCGACAGCGCACCGCCGGCGCCGATCAGCAACCCCAGCGAGTTGACCGCGATCGACATGGCGTAGTTCTGCCGGATGACGCCGACGGCGCGGGCGCCCAGGTCCCGGACGTCGAGCAGCCGCTGCAGGTCGTCGTTGGCCAGCGCGACGTCGGCGGTCTCCACCGCGACGTCGGTGCCGGCCAGCCCCATCGCGATGCCGATGTCGGCGGCCGCCAGCGCCGGCGCGTCGTTGACCCCGTCGCCGACCATGCCGACCACGTGACCGGCGCTCTGCAACTCCCGCACCACCTCGAGCTTGTCCTCGGGCAGCACCTCGGCGCGCCAGTCGTCGATGCCGAGTTCGGCGGCGACCGCCGCCGCGACGTCGGGATGATCGCCGGTCAACATGACGATGCGGCGTACTCCGTTGGCGCGCAACCGGGTCAACACGTCGGTGGCCTCCGGACGCACCTCGTCGCGCAGGCTGATCACACCCACCAGGGTGCCGTCGACGGCGAGCAGCAGCGGGGTCTCGGCCCGCTGGCGCAGCTTCTCCACCCAGGCCAAGGCCTCGCCGGAGATGTCGACGTCCTCGCCCTGCAGCAGCGACGGGCTGCCCAGCAGCACGGTGCGTCCGTCGGCCCGGGTCCGCTTGCCCTATCCGACCAGCACCTCGCACTCCTCGTGCGGGGGGATGGTGATGTGCCGTTCTTCGGTGGTCGGGATCACCGCCTCGGGAAGCGGATGGCGGGAGTGGATCTCCGAACTGGCCGCGTAGGCCAGCACCTGCTCCGGCTCCCAGTCGTCGTGCAGGGCGACGATGTTGGTCACCACCGGGCGGCCCACGGTCAGGGTTCCGGTCTTGTCGAAGACGAAGGCGTCCACCCGGCCGGCCTGCTCGAGGTGCGAGCCGCCCTTGATCAGGATGCCGCGCCGGGCCCCGTTGCCGATCGCGGCGCTGATCGCGGTCGGGGTGGACAGGCCGACCGCGCACGGGCAGGCGATCAGCAGCATGGTCATCGCACGGCGGACATCGCGGGTGATGGCGAAGGTGAGCGCGGAGACGACGAATGAGGCGGGCACGAAGCGGCGGGAGAAGTTCTCGCCGACCGTCTGGATCGGCGCCCGGTCGTGCTGGGCCTCCTCGACGCGGGTGATGATCCGGCCGATGACGGTCTCCCCGCCGACCGCGGTGGCCCGGATCACCAGCCGGCCGCGCACCACCACCGATCCGGCGTGCACCGGCGCGCCGGCGGCGATGCTGACCGGCAGCGTCTCGCCGGTGATCGCGGCCTGGTCGACCACGGCCTCGCCGTCGACTACGGTGCCGTCGACCGGGATCGCCACATGCTCGTGGATCACCACCTCGTCGCCGATCTGCAGGGTGTCGATGCCCACCTGCACCTCTGTGTATTCGTCGGAGCCTTGCCCCGACCGGATCCACGCGGTGTCCTGGCTGCCGCGCAGCAGATCGGAGATGGCCCGCCGGGTCCGGCGCAGGGTCAGGTCCTGCAGGTACTCGCCGATGTTGAGCAGCCACAGCACGGTGAGCGCAACCACGTTCTCGCGCAGCACCAGGCTGGCCACGGTGGCCACCGACACCAGGGCGTCGGTGCCGGCCCGGCCGCCGCGCATCGCCCGCAGGGCACCACGCAGGAACGGGTAGCCGGTGAAGAGGGTCACCCCGGTCGCCGCGGCCCGGCTGGTCGGCCCGAGCAACGGCGGCCGGGCGAAGACGTAGCGGCGCATCCCGAGCAGCGCCAGCGCGGCCCCGCCGACCACCATCCGCAGCACCTCGGTGTTGCGGATATCCGACGAGCGGGGCAGCCGGGCCGGGATCAGCCCGGCCGGGACGTGGGCGGCCTGCTCGATCGCGGCGAGCACCGCCTGCCGGTCGCACCGTTTCGGTGAGTACCAGACCACCACCGACCCGGTGCGCGGGTAGGCGTGCACGGTGCGCACACCGGCCTGCTGGTCGACCGCATCCTCTACGGCGACCGCCCGAGGCGAGTCCGCCCGTAACCAGGGAACCTCGACGCGCATCCGGCCGGCGGCGTCGGAGACCACCGTCAGGTCTGTTCCGGCGGCCATCGGGTCAGTGCTCGTGGTCGTGATCGCCGGCGGCGACCGGCGGCGGCACTTCCTCGCCGATCCGGTCACGCGCCTCGGCGACCACGTCGGCGACCTTCAGCCGGGCCGACTCGGCGATCTCCTCGGCGCGCCGGGTGCCGCGCAGGCTCCATTCGGCGGCGGCCACCGCGCCCTCGCGCAGCGGCGCCTTCTCCACCGCCTTGC